>JAGGWE010000017.1 GCA_021157665.1 Sulfurimonas sp. | reverse complement strand
GAAGATATATTAGATTTAAAACAGTTCCCCAAATTAAACCAAAACCTATAGAGATCGCGATAGGTTGTAAAATCACAGCCTGACCACTAGCATAAAAAATCAAGGTAAACAGACCTAAAAATGTTGTTACTGATGTAATTATAATAGGACGAAGCCTAAGTTTTGCTCGTTTAAAAAACTCCTCTGATTTATGAGTACCATGTAAAAAATCAAGCATAATTATCCCATCATTTATAACAACTCCAGACAGTCCAAGTATCCCTATTAAAGATGGCATACTTACATTCATCCCTAAAATCTTATGCCCTAACAATGCACCTAAAATAGAAAGAGGTATTACACTCATAACCATTAGTACATATTTTATTTTTGAAAAAATTAATAACAAGGTTAAAAAGATTAAAGAGACAGCTAAAATAACTGTATTTTTCATATCACTTTTAAGTTGTTTATTTTTTTCTTTTTCACCCAAAAGGTTTACATCTATCCCTGAATGAATTATCTCATCAATAGTACCCTCAAGAGAAGTTAAAATTTCACTTGGAGTAACTACTCTTTTATCTACTTTAGCATAAAGGGTTTTCACTATACTTCCATTTAACTTATTGATTTTTTCATAATCTTTTATTTTTATAATCTTAGCAACATCTGTAAGTTTTACATATACACCATTACCAACAGGAATACTAAAATTCAGTAAAGTTTGTGTTTTATCTTTTTGTAAATCCTCAGTTTTTATCTCCATAACACCACGATTATTAAAAGTTGTAGTTTGTCTTTTTTGTAAAAAATAGTTACTTAAAACTCTTGATATTGAAGCCTCACTAAGACCTAAGCTTTCTCCATATGAGTTTACCTTTATCTTATACTCCATCTTCCCATAACGAATATTATCACTAAAATTAGAGATACCTTTTAAAGTCGATATTTCAGCTGATAATTTTTTTACAGCAGATTCTAAAGCTTTATCATCACTTCCTGAAAGATTTATCTGTATATCACTCTTTATTAGTCCAGCTTTATCTTCTAAAATACCTAACTCCACCATTTTATATTTTTCTTTAAATGGTGCAATAAGTTCATTAGCCATTGGTGCTAACACAAAAGTTTTCTTTTCTCGTCTAGCATCTGAGTCATCAAAATCAAAACTAAAGTTTAAAACAGGATTCACATACTTGTTTATCCAACTTGTCTCAATCCTATCATACAATTCAACTGTAATATAAAATACATTGTTATTCAACTCTGTCTCACCAGCTAAACTTCTTCTATATCCAGCTGTTGTAGAAGTTGTTTTTATAGAAAATTTCTCTGCATTTTCCATCATTTTAGTCTCTATCTCTCGTGCTATTTTAAAGGTATCTTCTATGGGAGTATTTATATCTAGTTTTCCAGATATATAAATATTATTTCCATCAAAATTTGGAAAAAATTGAAACTTCATAGAGTTAGCAGTTATAATAGTAAAGATTGGAATAAGTATTAAAAACAGAGCAACAAATGTTTTTTTATACTCAATATTAAAAGCTAAAACTCTTCCATATAAATTTCTAAACGGTGTCCAATCTATAAAGTTTTTACTCTTTTTTAAAAGCTCTGCTGCATGAAGTGGTAAAAATAAAAAACTCTCCAACAAAGAACCAATTAAAATCATAATAACAACAATAGGAACTAACACTAAAAACAGTGCAATCTCACCATGCATCATAAAAATAGGTAAAAATGCAGCAGCCGTTGTAACAGTTGCTAAAGTGATAGGTAAAATCATCTCTTTAACACCTAATATAGCAGCCTCATAATTATCCATCCCCTCATCAATATACCTTTGTATATTTTCACTTACAACTATCGCATCATCAACAACTATCCCGATAACAATCAAAGCACCAAGAAGTGAAACTATATTAATCGAGTAACCCATATAATAAATAAATAATAAGCCAATAATAAAAGAGAAAGGGATACCAAGCGTAACAATAAAGGCAATACGAAAATTTATCAAAATAAACATAGAGAAAAATACTAAAATCAAACCAAACATTAAGTTTGAAACCACAGTATCAAGACGATCTTTCATTGGAACAGAACTGTCTTGATAAAAGTTAAACATAACTCCATCATATTTATTTTGAAGTTTTTTAGCCACTTCTCTTAACTCTTTTGAGATTTCAGAAGCATCACCCTCTTCCCCCTTAGAGATAACAAGTGTCAAAGTTGGATTATTATTAAAAGTTGATAGTGTTATTGTTTGTGGATAATGAACTTTTATCTTAGCAATATCTCCAAGTTTAATATATTTTGAATCTATATCTAAAATACTCTCTCTATACTCCTCAACATTTGCCTTTCCATTTGTTGTTGAAATAAAAGCAAAATTTCCCCTCTCCTCAATATTTCCAATAGGAAAAATATATGATAAATTAGAGATAGCATTTACAACACTTGATGGATTTAAGCCATAAGCCATCACTGCTTCAGAATTTATACTTATTAAAATCTCTTCATCAGAATCCCCTCTGATGGATATATCACTAATATTTTTTATTTTTGATAATTTTGATTTTACCTCTTGTGAAATTACTGTTAATTCACCTCGAGAACGAGTTTTAGAACTTACTGCAAGTTTTATCAAAGGCTTAGTTTTATCTAAAAGTTTTGCAGTTGGTTCATTCATATCAGATGGTAAATACTGCCTTGATAAGGCGATGGAGTCTTTTACTTTAGAGAGTAAATTTATTCTATTTGAATTTTCATTTAATGTTAAAATAATTATAAATGAACCAGGAGTTATAGTTGTTTCTGATTTATCAATACCGTTAATATTACTTAACTCATCCTCAATATCTCTAACAACCATCCTATCCATATTTGTTGCACTTGTTCCTGCATAAGCACCTCGAACACTTATCTTATCCAACTCAACAACTGGGAACATCTCTTTAGGAATATTCATATAAGCATTAACACCTAGATATGCTAAAAATATTAAAAGAGCATAGTTAAGTCTTTTATTTGATATAAAATACTCAATAAATCTATTCATAATTTTCTACAAAAGTGATTTAATAACATTACTTACACCTTGATGTAAGTTATAGCTAGATATAGGAAAGTCTAAAGACTCATTTTCAAGATTAACATTATTTGCACCAAGATAATCTCCCAACTCCTTTAAATCTATCTCTTTATATCTTTGGCATGTGGAAACATCCAATGAAGTTCGCAGTAATTCCCCAGCAACATTAGATTTTTGAATTGTAAAGGCAAGTGTTTTTAAACTTACAAAATCACTCCATAAAAAAAACAGTTCAGGTGTTAATTCATCAACAAATTTACCCTCTGGATTAAAAAGCATATTTGCATCTCTTAAAGGAACTAAGATACTTAAAATCGCCTTAGTAAATGGACTAATTCTTGTTGTCCATACTGGAGATTCATTTCTTGTAGTTAACTCTTCTTCTATTTTTTTTATTATATTTTCTATTGAACTATTTTTAAATAATTCATAACTTTCTTGTTTCATTGAAATCTCTTTTTATAATATTTGCATAATCATACCTCTTTTTTAGTATAATCTCACTTTTAAATTAAGGATATATTTTGAAAATAAATAAAAGTTTAATAACAAACCTCATCGCGATAATATTAATCGCTCTATCTTTTGTAGTTAGTGAATTTAATTTACCTTTACTTTTTACTGGACTTTTTGCACTATCAGGTGCAATTACAAACCAACTTGCTATCCATATGCTTTTTGAAAAAGTTCCTTTTCTTTATGGTTCAGGTGTAATTCCAGCAAGATTTGAAGCTTTTAAAGATGCGATAAAAAATTTAATGATGAATGAATTTTTCACAAAAGAGCAGCTAGAAACATTTTTTGCAAGTGAAGAAAAAAAAATAAATTTAGAGCCTATCATAGAAGAAACTGATTTTTCTCCAGCATTTGATGCACTAAGTAAAACAGTTATGGAATCATCTTTTGGAGGAATGCTTGGAATGTTTGGTGGAGAATCTGCACTCGATGGACTTCGTGAACCATTTGCATTTAAGATGAAATCAGCTGTAATAGAGATAGTAAATTCAGAAACTTTTAATGCAACCTTACAAAATCATATGCAAAACTCATCTTTAAATGACGATATGCTAGAATCAATTGAGTCTGTAATTGATACAAGGCTAAATGAACTAACTCCTCAAATGGTAAAAGAGATAGTTCAAAAATTAATCAAAGAACACCTTGATTGGTTAATCGTTTGGGGTGG
>JAGGWE010000162.1 GCA_021157665.1 Sulfurimonas sp. | reverse complement strand
TTAAGATAAATATCAGCAACTAAAATATAATCATCTGCAGATTTACTTACTTTAACTAAGTTTATTGCTAATTGTTGTGCTTCATCTACTTTTTCTAACTGAATTAATGCAATAATTTTTAGTCTAATTAAAGGATAATTATCTAAAGTATTACCAACTGCCTCATCTATTTTTTCTATTACTTTTTCATTCTCTTTTAAAACTAATAAATTTTGTAAAGAACGATATAGATATTCTACTTTGTTAGATTTTTCATAAATATTATCAAAGATTATAGATGCACTTTTATAATCTCTAAGCTGTTCAGCTCTTAACCCAAACATAATTAAAGCATCTTCTTGTTCAAATACTTTTTTATTTTTATTTTCTATTTTTTTATTTTCTTCACTTGGTTTGGGAGATACACATCCAGTAAATACAATAAGTAAAGCTAAAAGATAAAAAAATATTTTATACATCTATAATTCCTGGGCACTCTAATTTCAATTCATTAACTCTTTTTTTGTAATAATCCCAAAATGGAAAAGTTTTACACTGAGTTGGACGAGCCTCATAAATAGTACATCCATTTGATAATGCATCATAAAATATACACTCATATGAATCTCCGATTTTTCTCTCTTTTATTGAATATTTATACATTTTTTTAAATAAATATTTATCTACAAAGTCTCTTACATCTAACTCTAAATAATTAGCTATTCTTTCTATTTCAGTTTTATTCACATATATGTAACCACTTTCACCCGTACAACATTTTCCTTGACAAGATTCACATGCCAAAGGATTAAACGCATAAGAAAAACCCTCTTTTTTGATTAAAGTTGACATTTTATACTCTGTGTTGCTGCTTTTTTATATATATTTTGAACTTTTTTAGTAAATTCATTTTCATCAAAACAGATAAGAGGCTCCCAAACTTTCATAAGTGATTTAGAACCATTTCTCGCATGTATCATAACCAACGAAGCCCCTCTATCAATTTTTGGATGTACAAATACTACATCCACCACTCTTAACTTTACTTTATCTAATTCGGCACAAATCAAACCAAACTGAGTAGCATCATAGCAAAATATAAAATGTGAATGTGGTTTTAAAACTTTTGTTACTTTTTTAAAAAAATCACTCAATGGTAAGTTAACATTATACCTAGCATTAAATAACATCTCGTTATCACTCTTTGTAGCACCATCTGGATAAAAAGGTGGATTTGAAATAATATAATCATATTTATACTCAACATCCAAATCTAAAAAATCATTTTTATGCAGTTTATATTCTATTTTATTCACTCTTGCATTATGTGTTGCATACTCTACAAAAACAGCTTGTTTTTCTACTGCTTCAAGTTCTACCTTAAGATTATCTCTTGCTACTAACAAACCTACAATCCCACAACCAGCACCAATATCAAGAACCTTACCTTTAGGTTTAAAACTAGAAATAAAATCATATAAAAACAGAGAATCACTGTTGTAACAATAACCTGATTCCGGCTGATAAAGTAGCATTAAACACCTTTGAGATATAATGATGTAATTATATCTCAAAGGCATTAAATTATGATTATTATTCCAGCACGATTAGCATCTACAAGATTTCCACAAAAAGTATTAGCAGATATTGGTGGCTTACCAATGGTTGTTAGAACAGCTAAGAAAGTACAACATTTAGATAGAGTTGTAGTCGCTGCAGATGATGAACTTATAATCTCCACATGCCAAGAACATGGGATAGAAGCGATGCTTACTTCAACTACACATAAAAGTGGAACAGATAGAATAAATGAATGTGCAAATATTTTAAATGTTAAAGATGATGAACTAATCATAAATGTTCAAGCTGATGAGCCTTTTATTGAACCAGAAGTTGTAGAATCACTGATTAAAAAATTAAAATATTTACAAAAACAAAATGAATCTTTTATAATGGGAAGTTGCTATAATGCTATAAATGCCCAATCAGCAGAAGATTCAAATCTTGTAAAAGTTGTTTTAGATGATAAAGATAATGCAATCTATTTTTCTCGTTCTAAAATACCTTACAATCAAGGTGGTGGAGCAAAATATTTTGGACATATCGGTATTTATGGTTTTAGCAAAAAAAGTTTAAATGAATTCTGCCAACTAAAAGATGCACCAATAGAAGATATAGAAAAATTAGAACAACTTCGTGCAATTTACCATCAGAAAAAAATAACAATGGTAAAAGTTACAAGCACTGGTTTTGGAATTGACACGAAAGAAGATTTAAAAAGAGCTGTAGAAATTTTTCTGTAAATCTTATATAAATAAAAAGGTATTATTTTATGAAAATAGATGGACACTTCTGGTTTACTAAAGATGGAGAAAACTTTCTTGGTAATGGACGAATAGAACTGCTCGAACAGATTGAGAAGACTGGTTCTATCAATGCCTCTGCTAAAGCTATGAAAATGAGTTATAAAGGAGCATGGGAACGCATCAATCAGATGAATACACTCGCTGATTATCCAATTATAGAAAAAGTAATTGGAGGTAAAGGTGGTGGTGGTACAGTCCTTACACCTCATGCTCATGAGTTAATTGCAACATTTAAAAGTTTTAAAAAAATACATCGTCAATTTATTGAGCGTTTTGCAGAAGCAGGAGATGATCCTGAGCGTTTGGCAAGAATTTTAAGCCGTACATTTTTAACTACTAGTGCCCGTAATCAATTTTCATGCAATATTCAATCAATAAAAGAAAATGGAATAAATGGATCAATAAAATTAAAACTTGATGGAGGCGATTCTCTTTGGGCTGATATAACAATTAAATCTATTCGTAATATGGGGCTTATTGAAAAGTGTAATGCTTATGCCATTATCAAATCCAGTAATGTCACTATATGCAATATTCCACCAAAAAACGACAATCAAATCAATGTTTTAGAAGGTAAAATTGAAAAGATTGAATCAATAAATGAAAATACAGAAGTCACTTTTATACTAAATGGAGGGGAAACGCTCATTGGAACGATAAGTCTAGAAGAGAGTAAGCCTTTACAAAAAGAAAATATTGCTTATGCTTGTATTGCAAAACAAAATATTATTTTAGGATTATAGTTTTAAGTTTTTTTTTATATAAATCGTTATATCATTTCAAATATAACGAAAGTTAAAACTACTTTTATAGATGTTTATTATTGCATAAACCGTTATATCACAAAAGAGATAAGGAATAAAAGTGAAACTAATAAATGCAATACTATGTGGTCTATTTTTCTCAAGTAGTCTACTCTATGGTCAAGTCGATATTGATGGAGAAATAAGATTACGATTTGAGTATTTTAATAATATGAATGAGAAGTATTATGGAACCAAACCCAAAATAGGTAAAAGTAACGATAGCTATTTGTTAACACGATTACGATTGGGTTTAACCTATCAATTTGATGAGCAATGGAAAGCTAAAATCTCTTTACAAGATACAAGAGCTTTAGGATATGAATTGAATAACAATGATTGGTATAACAAAGAGTTTGGACAAGAGCATAACCCTCAAAAAGATTATTTAGAACTTCATCAAACTTATTTACAATATCAAAATAAGAATATTATAGTGAGTATTGGTCGTCAAAAAATTGCGTATGGAGACAATAGAGTCTTTGGACCAGGAGAGTGGAAAAATGCTGGAAAATGGGTTTGGGATGCGGTTAAAATTTCTTTAAAAGAGAAAAGTAATTTTTTAGACTTCTTTTATGGGCGGACCATGCTTCATGACCCAAATAGATTAAGTTTTGAACATAAACATGGTTATTATGGAGGGGGAATATATGGACACTATGAATATAGGAAAAGTGCAGCAATTGAGCCAATATTTGCTTATAAGCAGAATGAAAAAAACAATGAAATTTATACTGCCATAGAGAACTATTACGCAGGGTTGCGTCTTTATGACACTAATTTATATGGATATTTTTATGATATGACCTATTTAAAATCTTTTGGAGAGTATACCAAGCTTTATAAAATGACCATTGATATTGACGGAGTAGGTGTACATATAGATGGAGGGTACCATCTAAAATCATTAAATACCAAGCTAGGCTTAGGGTATACCTATGCGAGTGGTGATAATCCTAATACCTCAAAAAGAGAGACTTTTGATGGAGCTTTTGGGGCAAGTGACAAATATTACGGGAGATTAAATTTAATGTCATGGTCAAACTTAAAAGATTATGAACTTTTTGCAGTGATTAAACCAATGCCAAAAAGCAAGATAAAAATCGAGTATCATAAGTTTTATGCAGATGAACCTAACAATAAATGGAAAAGTTACACAATCACTTCGATACAAAATGACCACTATGGAGATGAAATTGATATAGTTACCACATATCAGTATTGTCAAAATATCAAGCTGATGCTAGGACTTAGTTACTTTAATAATGGTGATTTTATAGAAGAAGCATCAACAAAAAATAGTTTTATTACTAGCGACAATACTTATGGGGTATTTACCCAGTTTCAATATAAATTTAATAGTAGGAAATAAAATGATAAATGTAAAATTGATAAAATTTTTTAAAAGAGCTAATATTTTAATATTCATGTTAATTTTATTATTTACACAGAGTATTTTAAAAGCAAATAATTCCAATGAAATTAATATTGCTGTAGAATTTGTTACACATGCGGCAAGTGCACACATAGCAAAATCCAAAGGATGGTATAAAGAGGCTGGTCTAAATGTAAAATCATTTGACAGTTATGTTAATGGTATGGCACTAGGTGCTGCTTTGTCTCGTGGAGAAGTGGATGCCGCTTATATTTGTTTAAGTCCTGCTATTAATGCTTATGCAAATGCAAGAGTACCCCTTAAAATTGTTTGTGGACTTCATTTGTATGGATATAGTCTTGTAGTAAATCCAGATAAAATTAAAAAAGTAGAAGATTTAAATAATCCTAAATTTAATAT
>JAGGWE010000229.1 GCA_021157665.1 Sulfurimonas sp. | reverse complement strand
ACCTTTATCGATAATTATATTTTTAACAGCAGTCGCTCTTTTTTCAGAAAGTGCTTGGTTATAGTTAGCTGCACCAGTACTATCAGTGTGACCTACTATTTTAGCATCATAGTTTGAATTTCTTTTCATAAAGTCAGCAAACTCTTGGATATTTGCATCTGAGTTTTGAGTTACATTAAAAGAATCAAATTTAAATTTAACATGAAGATTAACTATTTCACAACAACCATCAACATTTACTTCGTTACCAGCAGGAGTTGTTGGACATTTATCAACAGAGTTAAGTACACCATCATTGTCATCATCTTTATCGCAACAACCATTTGCATCAACTTCTTTTGCTGCAGGAGTTAATGGACATCTATCCATAGAGTTAATAACACCATCATTGTCATCATCTCTTTCCATTACGATTGAGCATCCTTTTGAATCTACTTTATTTCCAGCAGGAGTTGCTAGACATTTATCCATAGAGTTTAGTACGCCATCGTTATCATCATCACCATCAACTTTTGGTGCTTCTGGTTGAGCTTTTTTACCAAATGAAAAGTTAATACCAGCAAGTAAAGCTAGATTACTATCTCCCCAGTTATCACCAGCTGAGTTATCATTATATTTCAACATATATAAAGCTTCAAGTTTAAGAGCAATAGCATCAGTAAATGGGATTTTAACACCAGCACCTGTATCAACAAACATACCATCTGAGTTATTTGTAATTGAACGACTCATAGTTTCATAACCAAGACCAGCTTTTACAAAAGGGATTACTGAGCCTGAATCAACAAGATCATAAACTCCATTTAGAGCAAAGCGAGTAATATTTGTTTTTCCATAAGATGTTGTGTCACCAACAGGTAGTTTTTCACTTTTTACCCCACCAGAGTGTAAGATAGATAGTTCAGGTTTAATTGGAAAATTTAAATCATTGTATTGAACCTCAAGACCAGTAATAACTTCATTATCAAGATTAAGATTTCCCTCTGCAATGTTGTATCCAATAACAGGAGTTATTTCGTAGTTGTAATCACTAGCAATAGCCATAGTACCTAGTAGAGCAGGTATAAGAAGTAGTTTTTTCATTTTATATTTCCTTGTGTTTAATTTAATTTTGAAATTATATCTAAAATTTTTATCTTGGGTCTGTAATATATCCCGTTATAGCAGATATTGCTGCAACAGCAGAGTTTGCTAAATATACCTTAGATGAACGAGAACCCATTCGTCCAACAAAGTTACGGTTTGTTGTTGCAACTGCAACTTCATTATCACCTAAAATGCCCATATATCCACCAAGACAAGCGCCACAAGTTGGATTTGAAACAACGCCACCTGCATCGATAATAATATCGATATAACCAAGTCTAAATGCTTCTTTTAGAATTCTTTGTGTAGCAGGAGTTACGATAAGACGAACATCTTCGTGAACTCTTTGACCTTTTAATATCTCAGCAGCGATTTTTAAATCACCTAAACGACCATTTGTACAACTTCCGATAAACGCTTGGTCAATTTTGATTTTATCTGCAACTGCTTGAGTTATAGAGTGACCGTTTGATGGTAAAAATGGATATGCAATTACAGGCTCAAGATTTGCAACATCTATCTCTAGTACTTTAACATATGAAGCATTTGCATCTGAGTAATGAATACGAGGTTCTCTTGCTAGGTCTTTATCAGCAAGGAACTCTTTAGTCACATCATCATAAGCAATTATTCCACTTTTTGCTCCAGCTTCGATAGCCATATTACACATTGAAAATCTATCATCCATATTTAAGTAAGGGATAGTTGTGCCTGTAAATTCAAGTGCCTGATACAATGCACCATCAACACCAATTAGGCGAATAATTTCAAGAATAATATCTTTACCAGTTGTGTGATGTCCCGGTTTTCCACTTAAATTTACTTTGATAGACTCAGGAACTTTAAACCAGTTTCCTCCGCTAATCATCGCAAAAGCTAAATCAGTTGAGCCCATACCTGTTGAGAAAGCTCCTAAAGCTCCATGAGTACAAGTGTGAGAATCAGCACCGATAATAACATCACCAGGAACCACAAGACCTTTTTCTGGTAAAAGAGCATGCTCTATCCCCATATCATGTTCATCAAAAAAGTTTTTAAGTTTATGTTTTTTTGCAAAGTCACGAGAGATTCTAGCTTGATTTGCAGATGCTATATCTTTTGCAGGGATAAAGTGATCAAGAACGATAGAAAAACCATCAGGATTTGCTAAAGCTTCTGCTCCACTATCTTCAAACGCTTTGATTGAGATAGGAGTTGTAATATCATTTCCAATAACCATGTCGATGTTGCTACGGATAATTTCACCCGCAAAAACTTTTTTTCCAACATGCTCAGAGAATATTTTTTCTGTTATAGTTTGAGCCATAATGAACCTTTGTGTATAATTAATAACGCGATTATACCATTTATGCTTTAAATTCATATTGCGTTCACATTGGCTTTGTATAATTTTGCTAAGTTAAATAAAAAACTGAGGAGTTTAAGATGAAAACTTTATTAATTGTAGCTTTGATAGTTACGGGTGCTCTAGCAGCAGGGCAAGGTAAGAACATGCAGTCATATAATAGTTTAGATACTAATGGAGATGGCAAAGTAACTCAGGTAGAATTTGAAAACAAGCAACAATCAAAAATGATTAAACAAGCCGAGGCAGGAAAAATGATGCGTAATGTTGCTAATGCACCTCACTTTAGTGATGTTGATACAAATAGCGATGGTAATATTGATAAAGATGAGTTTGCTACACATCAGGTAAAACAACAGGCTAAAAATCGTAAAAATAAAAGTAAAAATAAAACTCGTGGACAGGGTCGAAACCGTTAATTATAATGAAACTAAAAATTCTATTACTTGAAGATGATATTGAACTAAATGATACTGTCACATCTTTTTTAACACATGAAGGCTTTGAGGTTACACAAAGCTTTGATGCTCATGATGCCAAAGAGAAAATTTTCGAATCAAGTTTTGAACTTTGGCTTTTTGATGTTAAAGTACCTTTTCAAAATTCAACTGAACTTTTAAAAGAGTTACGCCAAGAGGGGTATAACACTCCTGCGATTTTTATTACATCTCTTAGTGGTGCTGATGATGTGGCATGTGGCTTTGAGAGTGGAGGGGATGATTATATTCGTAAGCCTTTTGCTCTTAAGGAGTTGAAGATGCGTATTGAGGCAGTTATAAAAAGAGTTTATGGCTCAGGCCAACAAAATATAAAGATAGATGATATTTTTAGTTTTGATATACTTGAGAAAGTTTTATATAAAGATGGCGAGAGAATTTCTCTTAAACCTAAAGAGAACACCCTTTTAGCACTTTTTTTGCAACATAAAAATCACATTTTAACAAAAGAGATGATTTTTGATACTTTATACTCTTATGGAGAAGAACCAAATGAGGGAAGTTTAAGAACATTCGTAAAAGTATTGCGTCAGCATCTTTCAAAAACAAGAATAGAAACTATAAAAGAGGTTGGGTACCGTTTTGTTTGCTAGTGAGAAGAGTAGTTTATATCGCTTTTTATTGATTTATATTGGCTCATCATTATTTCTTGTAGCTATTGGTTTAGTGATTTTTTTTAATTATGAAAAACACCGTTTGATTGATTTTCAAAATTCTCTTATTAAAGTGCAAAGTGCAGTATTAGTTTCAGAATTAAGAGAGTTACATAAATCAAAAGAACATGAGATTATTTATCCTAAACATTCAGAATTTAGTAGTGCCATTTATGATATTGATAAAAATTATATTTTTGGCGATTTTCATCCAAACTCTCCAAGTTTAGATAAAGAGTTCTATCAAAAAAACAATATACTATTTTATGTGCAGAAAATTTATCCATATTATTTGGGTACAGCTTATATAATAGTTCAAAAATCACTTGATGATAAGCCTATTATTTCTGTGAAAACTAGATTGATTATTGGCTTTGTAATAGTGATATTTTTTATTACGCTTATCGCTTATTGGCTTGGAAAATTATTTTTATCCCCTATGAGAAACTCTATAACACTTTTGGATAATTTTATAAAAGATACAACTCATGAACTAAATACTCCCGTAAGTACAATTCTTACAAATGCAGAACTACTTAAAGATTTTTATCCCGAGCTTGAAAATTCAAAAGAACTTGGTCGAATTGAGTCTGCTTCTAAAAGGTTAAGTAGAATTTACGATGATTTAGCTTATCTTCATTTAAATCATAAGCGTCATTATAATATTGAGCAGGTGGATATTAGTGAATTTTTGAAAAAGAGAATAGATTATTTTAAAACTATTGCTAAGGCTAAACAAATTCAATTAACATATAATATTGATGAATCTGTTTTACTTAATATTGATAAAGAAGATATTACTCGTATAGTTGATAATCTCTTGGGAAATGCTTTGAAATACACCTTGCCTAATGGTAAAGTTGAGCTTGTTTTAACTAATGAATACTTAAGTATAAAAGATAATGGTATCGGTATAGATAAAGCTGTTAAAGATGAGGTATTTCAACGATTTACTCGTGCTAATAAGAGTGAAGGTGGTTTTGGTTTGGGGCTTAGTATAGTTGTTGATATTGTTAAATACTATAACTTTGATATTGAACTTCAAAGTCAAGTGAAAAAAGGAACAAAGGTGAGTATATTATGGAAAAAATAATTTTATTGATTTTTATGGCTGTTTTACTTTTTTCAGATGAGAGTGTGATTTCTAAATGTAATGAATGCCACTCTTACTCTCCAACCCCTTCATATAAAAAAATTCATAAACATTATTTGTTAAAGTATAGTTCTAAGATAAGAGTTAAACAAGCGATGATAGGTTTTTTAAAAGCACCCTCACTAGAAAAAAGTGAAATGTCTAATGGTATGAAAAAACGATTAAAGCCTGAAAATCATACTATATTTGATGATAAAACAATAGAGAAAGCTGTTATATATATTATTGAAAAAGAAGATATACAAAAGAGATTTAAAAAAATCTCTTAAAGTATTTTATTTAGTCACCAAAAACTTGTTTTAAAAGAGAGGTAGTTTGTGCGATAGGATTTTCTCTTATCTCACCCTCTTTTGTAGCTATCATTTCAAAAAGTCCGTCAATAGCTTTGTTTGTTACATACTCATCTAAGTTTTCATCAGAACTTTTTGGGATATAAGAATCTGCTCCGAAGCTTTTTGCCATATCCATTAAGCCACTGCTTTGTACTAATCCTTCTCCATACTCTTTATAGTATTGGTTAAAAGTATCATAATATGAAGCAACATTATTATCTTGCATCGCTTGTTGGATAATTGGTTTAATCATATCTTGAAGATCTTTAGTTGTATTAGTTTTAAAGTATTGTGTTGCTGCGTCTTTATCTCCAGCTAAAATATTTTTAGCATCATCAATAGACATTTTATCAATAGAATCTACTAATATTTTAGCAGTTTTAGGAGCAGCATTTGTTGCTGCTTTATTCATAGAGTTAATCAAATCATCAGCGATTTTATCTCCTCCTGCACCTCTTATTATAGATTCTGCTTTAGATAGATTTTCAGGAAGAGGAATTTTTACAGATGGATTGTTTAAATAACCACCATCTTTAGAAAGCTCTTTTACTCCATAGTCAACACCACTTTTTAGAGCTTCTTTAAGCCCATCACTTACAAGAGATGAACTAAGTTCAGAACTACTTTTAGTTGTTGCAGGAGACTGTGTTGTTCCATTATTGTTAATTTCAGTAGCAGTTTGCATCAAACTACCAAAATCAAAACTTTGAAGTAAGCTTGTACTTAGTAATATTGTTGAAGCGATTATTATTTTTTTCATATATATCCTTAAATTTATAGATTAATTTTATGATTGTAGCATTTAAGCTTTAAAATAATTTTTAAAATTTAATTATGACGATTTAATACAAGTTAAAAGTATGATAAATGAGATACAATTCTTTTAAAAAAGAATACTTAATTAAATGATATATAATATTTTCCCTCCAACAGAAGAGCTACAAACTATAGTTAAGCAGTATGTAGTGATTAGTTCATTAAATGGAATAGATAAATTACTATTTTTACCAAATGGATGTAATTTTATAGTTTTTAATAGAGGGATAGATGCTTATTCTGTAATTTACAATGGAGATGAAAAGTTTTTTATTCCTAAAAATTATTCGGTTAGCACTAAATCTAAAAAGGTAAAGCAAATTGTTTTAAGTAAACAAAATAACTTTAGTAATCAAATTTTCCCTTTAATATTAGTAGAATTAACACCAATTGGTTTTTATAAATTATTTAATATAGATGCTTCTATTTTAAGTAAAGCCTATTTAGAATTAGAAAATGAAATAGTAGAGAGATACTTTAAAGATTTATATACTCATAATAATATTGAAAAAGAACTTGAATATTTAAATAATACTCTAAATCTTTTACTCTCCTCACAAAACAATTCCCACATGCCAATAGAAGATGTAATTGATAAAATTATTAACTCATACCATTTTGAAGTAACAGTGGAGATGTTAGTCAAAGAGTTTGGATATAGTCAAAGTACAATGGAGCGAAATTTTAAAAAAATTATAGGTTTAACTCCAAAGAATTTTATTTTTATTGCAAAATTCTGTAAAACAGTCTTGGCATGTATTGAAGAAAGGTGTACTTTTAATGAACTACAATATCTTTATAGTGACAACTCTCATTTAAATGCAGTTTTTAAGAAGTTTTTTGGTGTAAATCCTAGTGTTATTCTTGATGAGATTGCAAATAATAAGATAAAAATATATCAAATGCAAAGAGATAAAGAATAATTACATGGTAAGTAAGCAAAAAAAAATATATTTAATAGCTAAGATTATTATTATAATTTTATTTGCTTTGCTTGTAGTTTCTGTAATGCGAGTTTTAATCCTTTGTGATGGACTACTTGATTATGGCTCAATATACATGTTATTTATTAGAGAGTTGTTCTTTTCTATTGGATCTAGTATATTTGTTATTGCATTACTTTATATCGTGATGAAAAGAGAGATTTATTTAATTAATAACAAGGTTAGAAAGTATGCCTATACTGATGGATTAACAGGTTTGAATAATCGACATTATTTAAATGATTTTTTAAATAAGTTTTCTTCATTACGAAAAGAGGATACAAGTTTTGCAGTATTATTTATAGATATAGATAGATTTAAAGATGTGAATGATAGATTAGGACATAGTACTGGTGATTGTATTTTAAAAGGTCTTGCACAGCATTTTGAATCTTTGGTAAGACCAAATGATATTCTTTGTCGTTATGGTGGCGAAGAGTTCGTTATAATTTATAGTGATATATCTAAAGATGATGCATTGAAAAAAGCACAGCAAATAAGAACTACAGTTCAAGATATGCTTTTTAATTGTAAGCAAGAGAGTATTACAATATCTATAGGTTTAAGTTCTGCTTCTAGGGATGCTGACATCAATAGGATAATTGAAGAAGCAGATAGTGCTTTATACATTGCTAAAGATGCAGGGAGAAACTGTGTGAAAGTTTTTGCTTCAGAGTATAAAAATTAAATTTTATACTTTAAAGCTTTTTTAATAAATTCAGTTGAGCAAAAAAACATTGCTACAAAGATAGGATTTATTTTAACAATATCATCTTCGATACTCTCAAAAACTTTAAAATTAAATCCACTACCATCATTTGGATTTTGAGGAGTTACTACAAACTCTATAGGGGCTAGTGTTCTAACCATATTTATAATAGCTTTTCTTTTTTTTGCATTATCATTATTTAAGATGTTAAAGTCTGGATCTTCAGAACTTCTATGTCCTACTAGAATCTCTTCTAAAACATCAACCTTGTCTTTAAAAACTACTTTATTCCATTTTATGGTTGTGTTATTTGAACTGATTTGTTTCTCTTTATACATTAGAGGGTTTGGTTTTTTAGTTTTCATAGCTTCTACGAGGGCTAGTAAAAAATTAGCACCACCAATATTTTGAGCAGCTTTTTCCATGAATAAATGGATTAAAGCTTTTGTATCTGCGTTTTGTTTATTGAAATTACACATATAAACTTTTCCTTGTATAATAATAGGTACTTAGCAGAGATTATATCGCAAATTGTATGTAAATAGCTGAAATAATTATTAAATAAATCAATAAGTCAATTATGTTTAAGCATATCGTAATAACAAAGCTATTATGATGTCAAAAGTTAAAGAAGACAAAAATTGTCTCATTTAAAAATAGGGCGTTAAATCGTCACTAGATTAAGAGGTTAAGATGCAAGTATATTTAGATAATAATGCTACAACAATGTGTGATCCACAAGTTGTAAAATTGATGACACCATACTTTAGTGAATTTTATGGTAATCCAAATTCACTTCATAGATTTGGTACATCAGTACATCCAGCATTAAGCAATGCGATAGATCAAGTTTATACAGCTTTAAATGCAAGTGATAATGATGATATAGTTTTCACATCGTGTGCTACAGAATCAAACAACTGGGTTTTAAAATCGGTTTTTAATGATTATATAGTAAATGGTGATAAAGATCACATTATTACAACAGAAGTTGAACATCCATCGATTCTTTCAACTTGTAAATGGCTAGAAGAAGAGGGTGTAAAAATCACTTATCTTCCAGTAAATGAGCAGGGTGTAGTTGAGCCTCATGTAGTAAAAAGTTTTATAACTGAAAAAACTGCTTTAGTTTCTGTAATGTGGGCTTCAAACGAGACAGGTGCGATTTTTCCAATTAAAAAAATTGGTGATATTTGTAAAGAAGCAGGTGTTTTATTTCACTCAGATGCTGTTCAAGCAGTTGGTAAAATACCAGTAGATTTACAAAGTGTAAATATTGATTTTGTTTCTATGTCAGCTCATAAATTTCATGGTCCAAAAGGGATTGGTGCTTTATACATAAAAGATTCTCAAGCTTTAACACCACTTTTACATGGTGGAGAACATATGGGGGGAAGACGCTCTGGAACTTTAAATGTGCCATTTATTATAGCTATGGGTAAAGCGATAGAACTTGCTACGGCAAACATTCTTGATACAATGGCAAAGATTAGAACTAAAAGAGATAGACTTGAAGATGCTCTTTTAAAAATTAGTGATACTTTTGTAGTTGGTGATAGAAAAAATCGTACACCAAACACTATCCTTATCTCTATTAGAGGTGTTGAGGGTGAAAGTATGCTTTGGGATTTAAACAAAGGTTCTATCGGTGCATCAACTGGTTCGGCATGTGCATCTGAAGATTTAGAAGCAAATACTGTAATGTTAGCGATTGGTGCTGATAATGAACTCGCTCATACTGGGATTAGATTAAGCCTTTCAAGATTTACAACTGATGTTGAGATTGATTATACGATTAATCATTTTGAAAAAGCTGTTGCGAGATTAAGAGCTATTTCATCTTCTTTTGCAAAACAGCAACCAACAAAGGGTGGCGAAGTTAAAGAGTGTGAACTTCATCACCACTAAAAATATTAAGGAACCGATGCTTCAGCTTCGGTAGAGTTGACTAGAGATGTTGAATTCACATGCCAATAAACAGAGCGAAGATAAATCATCGCTTCCAGTAGAGATTAAAACACTAAGGAGCCGATGCTTTAGCTTCGGCGATAAAATAATAAAAAAATTAAGGAGTAAACATGGCTAAGTCAGATATGTTAGGTGAGTCTTTATGGGACGCGTATTCAGATAAAGTTACGACATTAATGAACAATCCCGAGCATCAAGGGGAACTATTTTTAGGTGAAGTTGAAGCTAGAGGTAACAAACTTATTGTTGCTGATTTTGGGGCTGAGAGTTGTGGTGATGCAGTTCGTTTATATTGGGAGATTGATCCTAAAACAGATACTATTGTAAACTCAAAATTTAAATCTTTTGGTTGTGGTACAGCTATCGCATCAAGTGATGTTATGACTGAACTTTGTATTGGTAAAACAGTTCAAGAAGCTGTAAAAATTACAAATATCGATGTTGAGATGGCACTTCGTGATACACCAGATGTTCCTGCTGTTCCACCTCAAAAAATGCACTGTTCTGTTATGGCGTATGATGTTATTAAAAAAGCAGCAGGTATGTATCTTGGTGTTGATTCTGAAAGTTTTGAAGAGGATATTATAGTTTGTGAATGTGCTAGAGTTTCTTTAGGAACACTTCAAGAGGTAATCAGATTAAACGATTTAACAACTATTGAGCAGATTACAGATTATACAAAAGCGGGTGGTTTTTGTAAGTCTTGTATCAAACCAGGTGGACATGAAGCAAAAGATTATTATTTAGTGGATATTTTAGCTGATACTCGTCGTGAGATGGATGAAGAAAAAATGAAAGCTGCTGCTGATGCTAGTGAAAGTGGAGAAGCTGATTTTAAAACTATGACTTTAGTTCAACAAATTAAAGCAGTTGATTCTGTTATAGATGAAAATGTTCGTCAATTTTTAATCATGGATGGTGGAAATATGGAAGTTATTGACATTAAAAATGGTGATGAAAATATTGATATTTATATCCGTTATTTAGGTGCATGTAACGGTTGTGCATCTTCATCAACAGGTACACTTTATGCGATAGAATCAACTCTAAAAGAGAAGCTATCTAAATCTATCCGTGTTCTACCTATCTAATAGTCCGAAAAGGAACAAAGTCCCTTTTCTTCGCTTGGGCCGCTGAGACCACTAAAGCTAGACACTCTTTTGAGTGTCAGAATTTATAAGATTATTT
>JAGGWE010000234.1 GCA_021157665.1 Sulfurimonas sp. | reverse complement strand
GAAGATGATTTGAATCTTGATGAGATTGAAATTGAAGATGATAGTTTAGACTTGGAAGATG
This sequence comes from Sulfurimonas sp., assembly GCA_021157665.1. Lineage (GTDB taxonomy): Bacteria > Campylobacterota > Campylobacteria > Campylobacterales > Sulfurimonadaceae > Sulfurimonas. The sequence goes on along the minus strand of JAGGWE010000234.1, from coordinate 7,168 downwards.
ATTTGAGTCTTGATGAGATTGAAATTGAAGATGATGGTTTAGACTTGGAAGATGATTTGAGTATTGATTTAGAAGAAGATGCTACTTTAAATGTACTAGATAAAGATGAACTTCAAGAGGTTCAAGATTTACTTAATGATGAAATTTTAGATGTAAGTGATGAGTTAGAACTTAGCGAGGACTCTATCGAAGAAGATTCTGTTGAGGAAGAGTTAGAACTAGATGAAGTTGAAGATATTGATTTAGAAGAAGAGTTAGAATTAGAAGATGAACTAGAGCTTGAAGATGATTCTGTTGAAGATGAATCTGTTGAAGAAGAATTGGAACATGAAAATGAACTAGAGCTTGAAGAAGTTTCAGAAGTTGAATCAGAAGAGATTGATGAAGAGTTGGCAATTGAAGATCAAATTCAAAATGCAGTAAGTGAATTAAGTCAAGAAGATTTAGAAAGTGAAGTTGATGAAAATACACTTTTAGACATAGCAACTATAGAGATAGCTGATATGGATTCTTTAACAAGTAGGGATTTAAAACTTGCAATTGGTGAAGAAGTAGATGAAATTTCAGAACTTGATGAACTAGAAGAGTTTAATTCAGATGAAATGCAAGAGAAAATAGATGATATTTCAGAAGTAGAATTAAATCAAGATGTAGAGATAAAATCAGATAATGATGGGGTAGAAGCTCTTAAAAAACTTTTAAAAGCTTTAACAAATGAAGATGTAGCAGCTTCTATGAAAGGTATGAAAATTAGTATTAATATTACAATGGGTGATAACTAATGGTTGAGCATAACGGTGTCGTGTTAGTTTTATCTGGTCCTAGTGGAGCGGGTAAAAGTTCTTTAATAAATAAAATTGCTGATGATATTGGGGAGTATTATTTTTCAATTTCTACAACAACTCGTCCTATGAGAGAAGGGGAAGAAGAGGGTGTACATTATCATTTTGTAAGTAAAGAAGAATTTAAAAAAGATATAGCAGAAAATAATTTTTTAGAATATGCTACTGTTCATGAAAATTATTATGGAACATCACTTAATCCTGTACGAGAAGCCTTGAATAAAGGTAAATTAGTGATTTTTGATATAGATGTTCAAGGAAATACTGCTATCAATAATAGACTAGGTGATATTACAACTTCAGTTTTTATAACTCCTCCAAGTTTATCAGAGTTAAAAAATCGCTTAGAGAGTAGGGCAACTGATAGCAAAGAGGTAATCGAAAATCGTCTTAAAATGGCAAAAAGAGAGATACAAAGAACTTCAGAATACGAGTTTTTAGTTATAAATGATGATTTAGATATTGCTGCAAATGTTTTAAGACAGATTGCAATTACAGCAAGATTAAAAATTCCATATGACAGAATTAATCGTTTTGTACAAAAGTGGGAAAATATATAACAATTATTTGATTATTAATTATATTGATAAGAGAATTTACAGCAAAGAGTAGATATACTCTCGTAATTTTAATTTAAAACAAGGAAATAAACTATGGGCATGCCTGGTGGAACAGAATTATTAATAATATTAGCAATAGTAGTACTTTTATTTGGTGCTAAAAAAATACCTGAATTAGCGAAAGGTTTCGGAAAAGGTATTAAAAACTTTAAAGAAGAGATGAAAGAGGTTGATGAAGTGGCAACTGATGAACCTAAAAAAGTTGAGGGTGCAGATGAAGTTGCATCAACAGAAGCTCCAAAAACTACAACTAAACAAGCGTAAATCTTGAAACAACGAGTATCGACGCTTCTGCGTGAAAAATTCGGTTACGAAGTTGTTTTAGAAAAGCCAAAAGATCGTTCTTTTGGGCATTTCGCTACTCCTGTCGCTTTCTCTTTAGCTAAAGAACTTAGAAAATCACCTATGATTATTGCAGAGGAACTTGCTTCATCTTTTGGTGAGGAAAAAGAAGTTTTTTCTAGTGTTGAATCTGTAAAAGGCTACTTAAATTTTCGTTTAAGTGAAAACTTTTTAAGTGAATATGCTGACTGGGCTTTAAAAAATCCTTCTGAATTTGGTAAACAAGAAAAAAAGCAAAAAATTCTTTTAGAGTTTGTAAGTGCAAATCCTACGGGTCCTCTTCATATTGGACATGCTCGTGGGGCTGTTTATGGTGATACACTTTATAGACTTGCTAAACATCTTGGTTACAATATTACTGCTGAGTATTATGTAAATGATGCTGGAAATCAGATAGACTTACTTGGTCTTTCTATTGCTCTTTATGCTCGTGAAAATATACTCAATGAAGTTGTCCAATATCCTGAATCTTACTATCGTGGTGAGTATTTAGAAGGTTTAGCAAATGCTGCGATAGAGAAGTTTGGAAAAGAGATTTTCAAAGATGAATCTCGTTACAAAGAACTGGCACTGTGGGCTAAAGATGGCGTTATGGAGATTATTGTTGATTCTCTAGCAGATTTAAACATCCATTTTGATACTTTTGTAAAAGAGTCGTCACTTTATTCTGATTGGGATAGAGTTATGGCTAAGATGGGTGCAAATGATAAAAATGCTATTTATGAGAAAGAGGGCAAGATGTGGATTTCCTCCGAAGCTAAGGGTGATGATAACGATAGAGTTGTTGTTCGTGAAGATGGACGCCCAACTTATCTAGCTGGTGACATCGTTTATCATAACCAAAAGTTTGAAAGAGGATATGATCACTATATTAACATTTGGGGTGCTGACCATCATGGTTATATCCCTCGTGTAAATGCAGCAGTTGAGTATCTTGGATATGATTCAAACAAACTAGAAACGCTTTTATCTCAAATGGTTTCACTTCTTAAAGATGGTGAACCGTATAAGATGAGTAAGAGAGCTGGTAATGTTATCTTAATGAGTGATATTGTAGAAGAGATTGGAGCTGATGCACTTAGATTTATCTTTGCTTCAAAAAAATCAGATACTGCTTTAGAGTTTGACCTTGCTGAGTTTAAAAAGCAAGATAGTTCAAACCCTATTTTTTATATCCAATACGCACATGCCAGAATAAATACTATCTTTTCAAAATCAGAAATATCTAAAGAAGATATTTTAGCTTCAACTCTTAAAGGTCTTGATGAAAATGCAGATAGTCTACTTTTTGATGCACTTTTACTTCCTGAAATTATTGAAGATGCCTTTAACTCTCGTCAAGTTCAAAAGCTTACAGATTATCTAAAATTTTTAGCAGCATCTCTTCACAAGTTTTACTATGATTGTAGAGTTATAGGAAACGAAGATGAGGCAAAACTACTTAAACTATTTATGGTTGTAGCACTTTCTCTTAAAACTGGACTTGGTATTTTAGGTATCGAAGCAGTTGAGCGAATGAGTAGAGAGGAAGACTAATCTTCTAAAAGTTCAGAGTTTTTTAACTCTGGATACAATTCTAAAATCTCTATGCTTGAAGATTTTGAAATCTGAATAAGTATTGGGTTTTTACTTTTATCTAACCACTTAACCACCTTTTTTAAATCATCTAATTTCATAGAAGTACAACCAGCAGTCCCTAAATCTTTCTCTTTTTGAACATGTAAAAATATGCAAGAACCTTTTTGGCTTATGGCATGTGGGTTATGTTTGACTACCACACCTAATTCGTACTGTAAATCATCTCTTTTCATAAATTCAAAGCTTTTTGGTTTATCTTTTGGCACCCCAAGAGTACTTCCTCCTCCGTCAGGGCGCATGAAGATTATTTTGTTGTAGTATTTAGATTTACTCTCATCTACGCAGATTAAATTTTTATTTGCAGATATGTATGGCATGTGGGAATTGTTACTTTTTGGGTATCCAAATATAGATGTTAGTTTAAACACTCCACTTGGTGCTTTTTTGTCGCCCTCATATTTTATGGCGTCATCTATTTTTTGACTTAGTTTAACTTCTCCTAAACCCCAACCAAGCCCCTTTTTACCAATGTTTACATTGATGGTATTAATAACCTTTTTACCATCTTCAAAACATTGAAGTTTTGCTTTTGATGTGTTGAAGTTGTTTGCTACAACTAGGACTAATTGTTGCGATGAGTGCAAGAATATTGAAAAACTTAACAAGATTAAGAAACTTTTTATCATAAGATATGGTACTATTACTAAAGTATGAAACATATTAAAATTTATGGAAAGAATTATGAGTATTAAAATAAGAAAGGCTATTGTTAGTGATGCACCATTTTTAGCACAAATGATATTGCAAAGTTCAAGAGCTGGAAAAAAAGTTGGAATTTTTGATTTAATTTTTGAAACAGAAAATGACAAAGAGATTTTGATAAAGTTAGAAGCCTTAACACAAACAACAGCAAAAACACATTGTAACTTTAATAATTTTTTGATTGCTGAGCTTGATGGAAAATCTATAGGAACGCTTTGTAGTTATGAGCCTAGAATTGCTACAAAACAAGTATTTGAAGATGCCTTAAATGAAGTTGGCTGTAGTGAACACATGGCAGAGGCATTAGAAGTTCTTTACTGTTGTGACTTTGGTTTAAATAACCGTACACTTATGTTTGATTTTATGGAAGAGTTAGAGGGTTTTATAGATGTTGGTGTACTAAAAACATTGATGACAAAGTCTCTTTTAACTGCAAGACTTAAAGGTTACAGAATCGCTCAGGCTTTAGTTGAGATAGGTTCCCTTGAAACACTTTTATTTTACAAAAAACTTGGATTTAAAGTTGTAAATGAAAAAGAGTGTGATCTTTATAAAGAAAAATTTGGACGAGCAGGTCTTGTTCTTTTAGCAATAGAGTTTTAGGATAACTAAATAGAACTCTCTTGGCTCTCCCTTTTACCCTCTCTCCTTGCAATTGCTTTTGCGCTTTACACACGAAATGTACTTTTATCACTTTTTAGTGGAACTCTTTTGGGTATCTTTGTATTAAATGATTTTAATATAGTTTTATCTTTTGAAGCTATATACGAACTTTTTAAATCACTTTTAACTGAACTTTGGATACTAAAAACTTTAGGTTTTGCTATCCTTGTTGGTAGTGTTATGGCTTTGGTTGAAAAGTCTGGTGGAATAGATGGTTTTGTAAAATTTATGGTTGATAAAAAATCTTTTGTCTCCTCTGCTCGTTCAGCTTTAATGCTAAGTTATGCGATTGGAGTATTTATTTTTATTGAATCCTCTATAACAGCTTTAATATCTGGAGCAGTTGGAAAACCTCTTTGTGATAAATACAAGGTTCCACATGCTAAGTTGGCTTTTGTTTGTGACTCAACTTCAGCACCTATTAGTTCCTTAATAGTTTTAAATGGTTGGGGTGCTTTACTTCTTGGTTTAATCTCAACACAAATTTCACTAGGGATGATAGAGGGGGATAGTGTTAATATCCTCATAGATGCTGTTATGTATAATTTTTATGCAATAAGTGCTTTAGTTGTTACCTTTGTTTTTGTATATTTTGGTGTAGATATTGGTGCTATGAAAGATGCAAAATATATCCAAAGTGTTGATACTCTAAAGAGATTTAAATCTTCAAGTATGTACTATATGATACTCCCAATATTTTTAATGATAGCCTTAGTATTTATCTTTTTATACTTAACTGGAGATGGAAATATTTTAAAGGGAAGTGGTTCTAGTTCTATTTTTTATACAATGATAACGACACTTTTATTTATGCTTTTTTATTATATTCCTACAAAAAATATGTCTTTTGGCATGTGGAGTAAAACAGCATTTAAAGGTGCAAGAAAGCTTTTTCCAATAGCGATGATACTTTTGTTTGCTTTTGCAATTGGAAAGGTTACAACAGAGTTAAAAACAGGCTTATATCTTGCTTCATTAGTAAGTGATAGTTTAAGTGTTTATCTTTTGGCTGGGGTTATATTTTTACTTAGTTCATTGATGGCATTTTCTACTGGAACTTCATGGGGAACTTTTTCTATTATGGTACCAGTAGCCGTTCCAATGGCTGTAGCAATGGATGCCAATGTTGCTTTATGTATCGGTGCAGTTATAAGTGGTGGTGTTTTTGGTGATCATTGCTCACCCATTTCAGATACAACTATTATATCTTCAATGGCAGCAGAGTGTGAGGTTATTGAGCATGTAAAAACCCAATTACCTTATGCTTTGATAAGTGGAGTTATTGCATTTATTTTATTTATAGCATTTAGTGTTGTTTAAGAGCCTAAAACTGTATTGATAGAGTATCTTAAGTCTTCATCAAGATTATCCATAGAACTCAACATCCATCTCATATAACCTGCGTCGCTTGAAGCTACCTCTTGCAAAGTTTTACCCTTATGTTTTCCAAATCTAAAAGTTTTTACTAAGATAGGGGTGTTTGTTAAATCAACCATCTTTTCAACTGGGTTTGCCTCTGGAAATTGCTCTTGAACTATTACTCTTAGTTTTGATAAAAGCATTTTTAAAACTAAAACATCACCGATAGCATCATGGGCTTTTACCTCTATTCCTAGAGCATCTGCTTCTTTTTTCTCATCTTTATATAACTCAAATTTATAACGAAAGTATTGAAGCCTGTGAGCTTCCTCATCGGGAAGAACATGTTTGGCAACTCTAAGTGTATCTATCACCTTCATTTTAGTGTCAAAACCCTCTTTTTCAAGCATACCCAAGTCAAAAGGGGCATTATGAATTATCACATAATTTTCTGGGGTATTAAGTTCAAGCAGTCTTTTATAAGCTACCATCTCTTGGCATGTGGGCTTACCCTCAATCATACCAGGAGTTATCCCATGAACTTCCATCGCTCCAAAACTGATGGGAACATCAGAACTACAAAACTCATTTTGAACCTCTATATCTTTTTCTCCTAAAACTATGTAGCCTAGTTGGATTATTCTGTCAGTTTCACCTGTTCCTGTTGTTTCTGTATCTAATATTATGTATCTTTTTGCCAAAATTTTATCCTATTTTTTAGTTTTAAAATGTACTTTAAACTCTTTTGTACTTTGTGGTTTAACTGATATATTAAATGTTACAAGGTTTCCTTTTGTGTAAGTGTATTTTTCATCACTACTTACTTCACTTCTGTCATTTTTGTTAAATGGTACCAAAATCTCTATAATTTTTGCCTCATCAGAAGAGTTTTTAACAGTATATCTTAAATCAATATCAAGATTCCATCTTCCATCATCTCTTTTTTGCAAGGTTTCTTTAACTTTTACATCAAAGTTTTTTCCTATTTTTAATGAGATTGGG
>JAGGWE010000169.1 GCA_021157665.1 Sulfurimonas sp. | reverse complement strand
CCCACATGCCAAGAAAACTCTTGAAGATTTTTTACATCCTAAAATTCGTGCTGAAATTGAAAAACAAAGTATTAAGCAAGATGGTTTTAAATTTCCTTACCTTATAGATATTCCTCTGTTTTTTGAAAATGGAGCTTACAATATAAAAGATTCCGTTGTGGTTTATACTCCAAGTGATGTTCAACTTGAGAGGTTTATAAAAAGAAATAAATACTCAGAGGAAGAATCTTTAAAAAGAATAGCTACTCAGATGCCAATTGATAAGAAAAAAGAAAAAGCTACTTGGGTGATAGATAATTCTAAAAATCTTAAACATTTACAACAAGAGGTTGAGGATTTTGTGGAGATTATAAAAGATAAATATTTGGAGAAAAAATGACACTTGCAAAATATACAGCAAATGGAAATGATTTTGTAATTTTTCATGCTTTAGAGAAAAAAGATAGAAGTGAATTAGCTAAAAAAGTGTGTCATCGTCAAGATGGTGTTGGTGCTGATGGCTTAATCGTATTAATACCACATGCCGAACAAGATTTTGAGTGGGAATTTTACAACTCTGATGGAAGTTATGCTGAGATGTGTGGAAATGGCTCTCGTGCAGCTGCTCACTATGCTTTTATAAATGAAATTGCCCCTTCAAAAATGAGTTTTTTAACTGGTGCTGGTGTGATAAATGCAAAAGTATCTAAAAGTCATGGAAGAAAAAAAGCTATGGTTTTAAGTGAATTAACTCCTCCAGAGATTATAGAAAAAGATATAACTTATAATGGTAAATCTTGGTGGTTAATAAATACAGGTGTCCCTCATCTTGTAAACATAACTCAAAATATAGAAGAGTTTGATATAGCCGAAGCTAGAGAACTTCGTAACAAATATAATGCAAATGTGAACATAGTTTTTGTAGATGGTGAGAACTTAAAAGTAAGAACTTACGAGCGAGGTGTTGAAGATGAGACCTTGGCATGTGGAACTGGAATGGCTGCATGTTTTTATAGAGCTTTAAAAGAGGATTTAATCAAAGATAATGTAGAAGTTTATCCTAGAAGTGGAGATACTTTATATCTTGGTATAAATGATAGAACTATCACTTTTAAAGGCGAGGTTAGAAATACTTTTATAACTGAGTTTAATTAAGTAGAAAGTTGGCCGAAGAAACTTGTTACCACGCTGGAGCGTGGAAAAGTTTGTTTTGGTATGTGGGTTTTAAAGCCCTGCAGCCTCAACAATTTTTGCTTGATGATCTGTAATAAGTGGTTCAACAACTTCATCAAGAAGTCCACCACTCATAATCTCATTCAAACGGTATAGTGTAAGATTGATTCTGTGATCACTCATACGATTTTGAGGATAGTTGTAAGTTCTAATTCTACCACTTCTATCTCCGGTTCCTACTTGTGCAGCTCTCTCTGCTGCATTTTCAGATTGTTGTGCATGCATTTCTAAATCATAAAGTCTAGCTTTAAGAACTTTCATCGCTTTTTCACGGTTTTTATGTTGTGATTTTTGATCTTGATTGGTTACTACCAAACCTGTTGGTAAGTGAGTAATTCTAACAGCAGAGTCAGTTGTATTTACAGACTGCCCTCCACAACCAGATGATCTCATAACATCTATTTTTAAATCTTTATCTTCGATTACGACTTCAACATCATCAACCTCAGGCATAACTGCTACTGTGATTGCTGATGTGTGAACACGACCTTGAGATTCCGTTGATGGAACACGCTGAACTCTGTGAGTCCCGCCTTCGTATTTCAACCGACTATAAACCTGTTCACCCTTAATAAGTGCAGTAACCTCTTTGTAACCACCAGATTCTGATGGTGAAGTACTGATAATTTCAATCTTCCAACCTCTTAAATCTGCATATCTTGTATAAGCATCAAATAAGTCACCTACAAAAATAGCAGCCTCATCTCCACCAGCACCAGCACGAAGTTCCACGATGATATTTCTATCATCATTTGGATCTTTTGGTAGAAGAAGAGTTTTAATTTCCTCTTCGATAAGTGGTTTTTGAGGTTCTAACTCTTTAAGTTCCTCTTTTGCCATTTCGCCCATTTCAGAATCAGAAAGCATATCTTTTGTATCGGCAATATCTGCGATTAAAGCTTTGTATTCTTTGGCTTTTTCAACGATTGGTAAAAGATTTGATTGTTCTTTTGAAAGTTCTGTCATTCTTTTGATGTCAGAAGTGATGTCAGGTGAACTTAGCAAATCGCTAAGTTCATTATAGCGGGTGATAAACGGTGTGAGTTTATCTGCTAGCATTTAATTACCTTTAGTACTGTTATGCTTATATAGCGTTAACAGCTCTGTGTAAGCGGCTTACTTTTCTAGCTGCAGTTTCTTTTTTAAGAATACCTTTGCTAACAAATTTGTGAATTTGTTGGTTAGCTACTTTAAATGCAGCAGTTGCTTCTTCTTTGTTTCCTGCGTCGATTGCAGTACGAACATCTTTAACGATGTTTTTAAGACGAGTTCTGTAAAAACGATTACGCTCAGTACGAACGAGTGTTTGACGAATTCTCTTAATTGATGACTTGTGATTTGCCATAAATGAGTCCTTCTCATAAAATTTTAGTGCGAAATAATAGCTAAATGATAATTAAAGTTATGTTAAAGAGAGAGAAAATAGGCTAATTCTTTAATATATAAATAGTTATGTTAAAATGCATCACTTAAAAATTGGAAAAAACATATGAAATTATTTGGAACAGATGGTGTTAGAGGTGAAGCAGGTTCATATTTGACAGCTGCTTTAGCGATGAGAGTGGCTATGGGTGCAGGTATCTATTTTAAAGAACATTCTGTAAATAATAAAATATTAATTGGCAAAGATACTAGAATCAGTGGCTATATGATTGAAAATGCGATTGTTGCGGGTTTAACTGCTATTGGTTACGATGTTGTTCAAATTGGTCCTATGCCTACTCCTGCCATTGCTTTTATCACTGAAAATATGAGATGTGATGCTGGAATAATGATAAGTGCTTCTCATAACTCTTTTGAAGATAATGGGATTAAATTTTTTGATGGACATGGAAATAAACTTTCTAGTGAAGTTGAAAGTATTATAGAAGATATTTGTAATAATCAAGAGATGATAGATGAAGCCCAAGTAACTGCTAAAAAAATTGGAAAAGCAAAAAGAATTGATGATGTAATTGGACGTTATATTATTCAGCTTAAAAACTCTTTTCCAAGAGATTTTACTTTAAATGGAATGAGAATAGTTCTGGATACTGCAAACGGAGCAGGATATAAGGTTGGTCCAACTGTTTTAGAGGAATTAGGTGCTGATGTAATAGTTCTTCATGATCAACCAAATGGATATAATATTAATGAGGCTTGTGGAGCTTTACATACTAAGGATTTAAGTGAAAGTGTTGTTAAATATAGAGCTGATTTGGGGATTGCTCTTGATGGTGATGCTGATAGACTTGTAGTGGTTGATGAGTTGGGTGAGGTTGTTGATGGTGATCAGCTTCTTGGTGCTTTAGGCGTTTATCTTAATGAAATAGGTTCATTAAAAGGTGGAGCAATTGTTTCTACTGTTATGAGTAATCAAGGTTTAGAAGATTATTTAATAGAAAAAGGATTAAAATTATTTCGCTCAAATGTTGGAGATAAACATGTTTTAGAAATTATGAATAAAGAAGGTATTAACTTTGGTGGTGAGCAAAGTGGGCATGTGATTATGCATGACTATGCAAAAACTGGAGATGGTTTAGTATCGGCTCTTCAGGTTTTAGCTTTAATTATCAATAAAAATAAAAAAGCTTCAGAGGTACTTCGTCCCTTTACTCTTTACCCTCAAAAACTTACAAATATTAAAGTAAAAGTTAAAAAACCTCTTAATGAGATTGAGGGCTTAGATGAAAAATTACAAGATTTAGATAAAAAGCATATTAACCATCTTGTTAGGTATTCAGGGACTGAAAATAAACTAAGAATTTTATTAGAGTGTAAAGATGCAAAAGAGATGAATAAAAATATGGATGAGATGGTTGAATTTTTCCAAAAAGCGTTAAATGGCTAATAATACTATCCGTTTTAGTGCTATATTATTATTTACCCTTGTAGGTATTTTTATAATAGATCAAAATATAAAGATGCTTTTTGTTGATGGATTTCGTTACTATACGGAGTGTATAGATTTGATTTTAGTTTATAATAAAGGTGTGGCATTTTCAATGTTGGCTTTTTTAGATGAATGGCTAAAATATATACAACTTCTTATGTTGATTGGAATTTTAGGATATCTTTTTTATCTTAAAGAGTTGTGCTATGCAATCCCTGCTGGACTACTTCTTGGTGGTGCATTTTCAAATGTCTATGATAGGTTTATTTACGGTGGTGTAGTTGATATGGTTTATTGGCATTGTGGATTTGATTTTGCAGTATTTAATTTTGCAGATGTGATGATAGATATAGCCGTTGTATGGTTTTTATTTTTAAACTTTAAACCTAAGTTTTGTAAAAGCTAATTAAAAGCACTTTTTGGATATTATTGCTCAAAATAATAGTTAAAATTAACTAAAGTATATACAGATAAAGGAAATTGATGGAAATCAACTCAAATAAAATTAATGGTGCAAATGCTGAGATTAAAGCTACAATCTCTATGGATAAGGTTAATTCTAACCTAGAAAAAATCGCTAAACAACTGGCTAAAACTGCTAGTGTTCAAGGTTTTCGTAAAGGTAAAGTTCCTGTTGCTATTGTTAAAAAACAGTATGGTGAAAAACTTGTTCAAGATGCTGAGGCTGAAGCACTTCGTGATGTTTTATCTAAAGGTTTAGAAGATATGAGCATTGCTAATGAGTCTTTAATTGGTGAGCCAAATATCTCTCAGTTTGATAAAAGCGATGATAAAATAGAAGTAACTGTAAAAATTGCGATGAGACCTGAGATTGAAATGGGTGATTATGCTGCTAGTGTTAAAGAGTTTGATAAGCCAGTTGTTAGTGATAAAGATATTGATGAAAGAATTAAATCTTTAGCTGAACAGCAAGCACCTTTAGTTGATATTAAAAGAAATCGTAAAATGAAACTAGGAGATACTGCTGTTATTGACTTTGATGGTTCTGTAGATGGTGTTGCATTTGATGGTGGAAAAGCTGAAAACTTTGCACTTCTTTTAGGTTCAGGTCAATTTATTCCAGGTTTTGAAGATCAACTTGTTGGTGTTAAAAGAGATGAAGAAGTAGTTATTAAAGTTACTTTTCCTGAGAACTATGGTTCTAAAGAACTTTCAGGTAAAGATGCTGAATTTAAAGTAAAAGTTAATCAGATTCAAGTAAAAGAAGAAGTTGAGATAAATGATGAACTAGCTAAAACAATGCTTCAGGGTGAAGAAGATGCTTCTTTAGAAAAATTAAAAGAGTTAGTTAAAACTCAAATTGAAAATGAAGAGTTATCAAAACTTTATCAAAATGATTTAAAACCAGCTTTATTAGAAATTTTTGTAGCAGATTTTAAATTTGACTTACCTGAATTTGTTGTTGAACAAGAGATTGATATGGCATTAAATAAATCAGCTTCAACTATGAAAGAAGATGAGATAAAAGAGCTTCGTGAAAATGCTGATAAACTTAAAGAACTTCGTGAGACTTTCCGTGAAGATGCAGAGAGAAGTGTAAGAGCAACATTTATTATTGATTCTTTAGCACAAGCTGAAAATGTTAAAGTTGAAGAACAAGAAGTTATGCAAACTATCTATTATGAAGCGATGCAAACAGGTCAAGATCCTAAAAAAACATATGAGCAGTATAAAGACTCTGGATATTTACCAGCTATCCAAATGTCAATGGTAGAAGATAAAGTTCTTAGTACACTTTTAAATGCAAAGATGAAAGAGGCATAAGTAAATGAGTTATATCCCATATGTAGTTGAAAAAACTGGGCGAGGAGAGAGATCTTATGATATTTTTTCTCGTCTTTTAAAAGATAGAATTGTAATGCTTAGTGGAGAAGTTAACGATCAAGTTGCTTCTACAATAGTTGCTCAATTTTTATTTCTTGAAGCAGAAGATCCTGAGAAAGATATCTATTTTTATATTAACTCTCCAGGGGGAGTTGTAACTGCAGGAATGGCTATTTTTGATACTATGAATTATATTCGTCCGCATGTTGCTACTATTTGTATTGGTCAAGCAGCTTCAATGGGTGCTTTTTTATTATCTTCTGGCGAAAAGGGTAAACGCTATGCTCTTCCACATGCCAGAATTATGATTCATCAACCTCTTGGTGGTGCTCAAGGTCAGGCTTCTGATATAGCAATTCAAGCTGAAGAGATTTTAAGAATGAAAAAAGAGCTTAACTTAATATTAGCAAAAAATACAGGGCAGAGTATAGAAACTATAGAAAATGATACAGATAGAGATAACTTTTTAAGTGCAAAAGAGTCTCTTGAATATGGTCTTATTGATGAGGTTTTGATTAAAAACGACAAAGAATAAGGATATAAAAAATGGCAGGAACACTAAGAAGTAGAAATCGTCGGAATATTAATGATAGTAGTCTATCTTCGCCAGTTGTTGAAGCTTTAAATATGGACAATCCCTCTAGCGATATTGAGATATACGCAAAAGAGGTTTTGGGCTCATTAATTGCAGATGATGTGCCACCAACACCAAATAATTTCTCTTTATATTTTGATAGACTTTTAGAAGATAAAAGTGAAAATCTAAGAAAACAGATAATCTCTATGCTTGAATTAGAAGAGACTAATGATGCTGAATCAACGCTACAATTAGAACATAGTTTAAAGCAGGGTTTTTCATCAGTTAAAAATATCTTGGGTACAACAGCAAATCTTTATAAGAATATGAGTTTAATGACTAAAATCCTTGATAAAAGAAAAAAAGAGTTAGAAGAGCATTCTGATTTTCAATCAACAATGAGTATTACATCAGCATTAGAAAATGATGTTTCAAAATTAAATGCTATTGTAAAAAAACAGAGTTCTCAGATGAAATCTTTGTATGATGAGACTGCAAAAATTATCAAAAATGTTGAAAATAAAACTATTTTTGATAATAAGTTTGGTGTTTATAATAAACGATATCTTATGAGTAAAATTGAGCAAGAGATAGATTTAGTAAAAGAGTTTAAACATAAAAGTTCACTAATTTTTATTGAATTGTCTCAAGAGTTAAAGCAGAATATTGCTAATGAAAAAGCTATACTTTTGATGACTAGAACAATAGCTAGACTATTGTTGAAAACCTCAAGAAGAAGTGATACTGTTGCTCATTATGGTAATGGTGTTTTTGCGATGCTTTTAAAATATACAGATATTGAAAGCGCAAAAAAAGCTAGCGAAAGACTATGTTATCTTGTTTCAAATTCAAATTTTTTCTTATCTGATCAAGAGATACAATTGAAAATTTCTATAGGAATAACAAGTATTGATGTAGATTATTCTACAGAAGAGATTATAGTTAGTGCTATGAAAGGTGTTGAGAAGGCATATAAAATAAAAGATATAGATTATGCAGTAGATATTAGAGAAGTTGTAGCTATAGAAAATAATGTATAGAATAAGGAAAATAGTTAAAGTATGAACTTGAAAATAGTAGAATATCCAGATAGAAGATTAAAAGAAAAATCTAAAAAAGTAGAAAAATTTGATGAAAATTTACATCAGTTGCTTGATGCAATGAACCCGTTCATGATTAGAACAAATGGTATAGGTTTAGCGGCTATTCAGGTTGGAGTTGCTCAAGAGATTCTAATTTTAAATATTCCTGATGAAGATGGTTCTCAGCCAGAAGAAAATCTTCTTGAAATAATTAATCCAGTTTTAACAAACCAAAAGGGCGAAACAACTTATCAAGAGGGTTGTTTAAGTGTTCCCCATTTTTATGAAGATATAAATAGATTTGAAACAATTAGCATTAACTATCAAGATAGAGATGGAAATACAAAAAAACTTGAAGCTGATGGACTTTTAAGTATAGCTATTCAACATGAATGTGACCATTTAAATGGAATTTTATTTATAGATAAGCTTACATCTTCAAGACGACGAAAATTTGAAAAAGAGTATAAAAAATTTTTAAAAGAGAGAAAAACTTCTAAATAAATAGATTATTTGGGACTGTTCAGAAATCTGGAGTGGTAACTTAAATTCATACATTTTTTACAACAGGATACTAAATTTCCAATTTGATGTCCAAATCTTCTAAGTTCTCCATTTTTTACTAATCCAACAAGATGATCCCAAGTTTCAGCTTCGTCATTGCAAAATACACACTTTAAATCTTCATATGGGTTTTGCCCTAAAAATTCTAATGCTTCATTTATCTTTTTTTCATCATAATCATCACTTGGTGCGATTGCTGATGCAAATGCATGATTTATTGTTGTACATCTTTTTCCATAAACTGAATAAGTGTGTAAATGGCGTTTAATATCTTCTTTTTTCATAATGTTCCAATGTTAAGCTAACGGTCATCGTGAGCGATAAATTACCGCTAGGTAATTTATTCGTTCCTCGTATTTGTTAGGATGTTTAGCTTAATAGTTTGACTGGAAAGAAGTATTTTAATATGAAAACTTGAATTCTCTTGCTTTGTTAGCATTAAGAATCCATGGATCTTGATTTGTATGTGATATACTTAATTGTTCTTCAATAGATTTTTTTATTGCAAGCTCTTCTATTCTATTTTGTTGAACAAGTAACTGATTGTCTCCAGATTCTTCTAATTCAGCTATCATAGTTTCAATATCATCCAATGCTTTAAACGCTTTTTGAATTCCTATAGCAGACTTGTGTTTCAAATCAATAAGGTGTGTGCTTGCTTGAGCGCCTGCATATTTAAAGGCATCAGTCAAAGTAAAATGCCCATCACCATCAATGTCTTTTGGTGTTATAAACCATGTGAAAAAATGGAATAAAAAAATATTTGCTGCCCATCTAACATTTTCACCAATGTTAGCACTTCCACTAATGCTAGAATTTAAGTGACTAGCACCTATAAAACAAACTATAGGGTCAGGACAAACTTTGTTTTCAGTATCTCTTTTGAGAACATCAATATAATTATAAATGCCTGCAAAACATTGACCAAAGACTACTGCTGAACATTTTAAGTTTTTTCTATTATGAATTTCAGTAATCAGTTCGTATGGTTTTAGTTGATTTGTTGAGTTAAGCCCATCAATATTACCATGACCATTTAATATTATCATCAAGTTTTCTAAACTATTACTCTGTATTACATCACTAAATTGTTCAATAGAGAGAATTTCTTTTTTTGTAAAAAAATCATTTAATATAGGATGAGATGAAGTAGGTATTGGGTCAATAATAATATCTATATTTTCACTAGGAACTTTAGCATTTAATAATGCAATATAAGCGAAAAATATATCAAGTAAAAATCTATCTGGTGCTTTTTCCGAAATCATACCACCAATTAGAACCCAGTGTGTATTAGTTGGTGTTATAGTCATACAATATTAAGATTTAATGATACATGAGTTGTGGCAACTGCCATATCCTCAAAATGCACATAGTCCCCTATTCTATCTTTATTTACACTTGTTTGTTTCGAGATAATTTGACCTTCATCACCAAGAAATAAAACTTCTGAATTTGAAGTTTTTAAAAGATATTCTACATCTTGGATATTGCTAGCTTTAAATAAGTAATATACACCATCATTTATTAACGATTTAGTATATTCACCAAGGTTTATTAATTTACTACTTTGTATATACATAATAAAGTGACCTCCAAGTGATTTTTTTTGAAATAATACACAAATAATTATTTAACTATGTATAAATCATACTGAAATTTACAAGATTTATCAAGTTTTCTAGTAAATTTTACTTAATTTACTATGGCATTTACTTATTTCAAAAATATATGCCCTATACTCCTAACGGCTGTCGTGAGAAATAGGAAGCCGCACTTTGGCTTCCTATTTCTCTCCACGTACTTGTTATGTCGTCTTGCTCTTGTTGTTCTTAAAGTTTCAACGGGAGTCCGTTGCGTTTGTAAGGGTTTTTGACTTACTGCGTTTAATCAGTTTGTTGGCGTTTACTGAGAAGGCTTTTCTCTTTCTTCTCTGCGTTTAAGCTTGTAAACTCTCTTTTTTAAGTTTCAATTTCTTTCAAATTATCTCATCATAAGCAAGGTGCTTACGATAGACACATAACGGCTAAGTACAAAAATATGTTACCTGTTTTTGTACTCTTTTATGTTCTACAATAGTAGTTAAACTTCTGAAGTTTTCAAAGCTAAAAAACGCCTGAGGTAACATATTTTTGTTGCTACGTTTTGTTATGTCGTTTTGCTTTTAATGTCCTTAAAGTTACAACGGGAGTCCGTTGCGTTTGTAAGGGTTTTTCACTTACTGCGTTTAGTTAGCTTGTTGGCGTTTACTGAGAAGGCTTTTTTTTTCTTCTTGGCGTTTAAGCTTCTAAACTCTCTTTTTTAAAGTTCAACTTCTTTCAAATTATCTTATCATAAGCAAGGTGCTTACGATAGACACATAACGGTTGAGTACAAAAATATGTTACCTGTTCTTGTACTCTTCTATATTTTACAATGGTATCTAAATTTTTTAGATTTTAAAAGCTTGAAATCGGCTGTGGTAACATATTTTTCTT
>JAGGWE010000232.1 GCA_021157665.1 Sulfurimonas sp. | reverse complement strand
TACACCATTTGTAATGTCTGCAAAGTTTCCACGGTATTTTGTAACATCTATCTGTGCATCTAGGTTACCAGCTTCTCCCTCTTTATTCATCATATTTGAATCTTCGATTAGGTTGTTGAGTAATGTTCCTAGTTCATTTACTGCGTTTTTCGCAACTAAAAATGCTCCATTATAATCTTTTGTGATTTGTGCTGAGAAGTCTCCAGAACTTAATTTGTCTAGTTTATCATTTACATCTAAGAATGTATCTCTCATTTGAGCAGCAAATGCATTGATACCACCGGCAATTTTTCCGAAGTCTCCTACATACTGTCCTTCATCGATAGAAACATCAAGATTACCAAGAAGTGCTTCTTTGTTCATCATGCTTGAATCATCTATGAGTTTAGTTAGAAATTGCTTTAATACAAGAGTAGATTTACTAATCTCTTCTAAATCACCACTTACTTGAGGAATATCAACATTAAAGTTACCTGCTGCTAAACCAACTACACTTGTTCTAAGAAGTCCAATTTCAGATTTTAACTGTTTTGACTCTTTCTTTAACTTTTTGTTCTCTTTTTGTAGTTTTTTATAATCCTGTTCTAAATCTTTTCCCATTTTATATCCTTTTTATTTTTTTATCTGTTTGATTTTATGTTCCATAAGTTTTGGAATGTCAAATATTAGAGCTATCTCACCACTACCTAAAATAGTCCCACCACTAATGCCAACAATATTACTAAATACTTCACCTAATGGTTTTATAACTGTTTGAAATTCTCCAAAAAGTTCATCTACCATCATTCCTATTTTATAATCGCCATAACGAACTACCACAATATTTTCTCTCTCACTTTTGGTAGCTTCTTCATCAAAATAAGTTCTAACATCTAAAAGAGGAAGCATCGAATCACGAAGATTTATAAACTCATTGCCATCCATCTCTTTTTTATACTTTGCATCAAGTTCTATACACTCTTGAATCATATCTAAGGGAATGATATACTTTGTATTTCCAGATTGGATTAAAAAGCCATCAATAATGGCAAGTGTTAAAGGAAGTCGTATAGTAAAAAGGCTTCCTTCACCTGCTTTAGAGTCTATTTCAACTGTTCCTCGGAGTGCTTCTATGTTACTTTTTACTACATCCATTCCAACACCACGACCTGAAATGTCAGAGACTTCTTCAGCTGTTGAGAGTCCTGCTGCAAAAATCAAGTTAAAAATCTCTTTATCACTTAGATTATTATTTTCATCTACTAAACCATTTGCTATTGCTTTGGCTAAGATTTTATCTCGTGGTAATCCTCTTCCATCATCACTTATCTCTATAACTATTGTCCCTGCATCTGGATAGGTTTTAAGTACCACATGCCCTTTAGGACTTTTACCAAGTGTTTTTCGCTCCTCTGGAGTCTCTATTCCATGATCTATGGAGTTTCTCAGCATATGCATAAGAGGATCAGAAATCTTTTCAACAACCATTTTATCAAGTTCAGTCTCACCACCTACTATCTCAAAATCTATCTCTTTATCTACTTTTTTAGCTACATCATGAACTATGCGTTTAAACTTGTTGAAACTATCACCTACTTGCACCATACGAATATTCATAATTCCTGTTCGTATCTCTTCTAGCATATCACTAAGTATAGTTGCAGATTCACTCAACTCATTATCATCAAGTACATCAGCTCTTTGAGTTACTTTTGCATTAGCTATTACCATTTCTGAGATTTGGTTTATAAGCTGGTCTATTTTATTAGAATCAACACGCAGAGAGAAACTTTTTTTTGTCTCTTTTTTTGAAGATTTTTTAGCTGATTTATCTAACTTAACAGGTGCTGTCTCTTCTGGCTCTACTTTAATTTTTTCAACTTCTATTTTTTCAACTTTTTTTTCATTTTTAGTTCCACTCCTCACTCTGGACGCACTATCAAATCCAGCAAAAACAAGTTCTTCTCTAAGTCCTTCTTCTTTGTCACATAAAGCCTGTAACATCTCTATGTCATCCGCTGAAAAAATTTCAAGCTCTACATCATCAATAACAAACTCAAAGATTTCTTCTATATCTGCATAATCAGC
The DNA here is from genome assembly GCA_021157665.1 of Sulfurimonas sp. Taxonomy (GTDB): domain Bacteria; phylum Campylobacterota; class Campylobacteria; order Campylobacterales; family Sulfurimonadaceae; genus Sulfurimonas. Next base: position 2,890 of record JAGGWE010000232.1, on the reverse strand, counting down.
ATCACTAAAAAATAAAATCTCATATCCTATGTAAGATTGAGTTGGGTTAATATCTTGAAGGATTGGCACATCTGTATCTAAACAAAGCAACTGTTTAACTTCTCCAAGTATCTTGAAAAAACTAAGTATGTTTATAATATCCATACCACTTGCAAAAAAATGTGGTTTAAGTCGCAAAGAGATATGCCAAAGTTTTTCACCATCTGGTTCATCTTCTAATATCTCTACATCTACTTTTTCTTCTACTTTTTTACCCCCAGGTAACATAGACTTGAGTATCTCTAAAAGTTCATCATTCTTAGCCTGTGTTTGCTCATCAAGTGTTTCATTATCCACTGCCAAATCAACAAGAGTTTGTGTATGATCTTTAGATTGTAAAAAAATCTCAATCATCTCTTGACTTAACTCAACCTTGCCATCTCTTACATCACTTAAAAGATTTTCTGCAACATGTGTGAAACTAACAACATCATCAAAGCCAAACATTCCCGCTGTACCTTTAATGGTGTGCATTGAACGAAAGAGAGCACCCATACTCTCATCATCTACTCCATCCTCTTGCATACTTACAAGAGCATTTTCCATAAATGTAAGCTGCTCATCAACATCTTCTATAAAGAGTTCAAGTTCTTCATTCATCTATAACTCCTAGTAAAGATTGGCATCCAGACTCTTGAAATATCTTTGTAACTTCACTGTTTGCACCTATAATCTGGAATGATTTAGAACTCTCTAAACAACTTTTTCTCGCACTTAAAAAAAGTTGAATAACACTCATATCTACTTTATTTACAGTAGAGATATCAAGAAGCAAGTCACCTTTTTCAAACTCAAGCAACAAATCTTTATGTAGTGACTCTACTTCATAAATAGTAAGTTCATTTGTATCAAATTTCATCATATCTACTATGCAAGAAGTTTTTTTACAGCCATAAAAAACTTCTTTTTGTTAAATGGCTTTAGCATCCAAGCTTTTACGCCAAGTGCTTGCCCTTTTGCTTTAAGATCAGGATTTGACTCTGTTGTTAGCATAATTATAGGAATATATTTATAACTATCATTCTCTTTTATTTTTTCAACCATCTCTAGCCCACCCATAATTGGCATATTTACATCTGAAAATATCAAATCAATCTTCTGTTGTGATAAAATATCTAAACCCTCTTGCCCATTCTCAGCTACTATTGGTTCATGTCCAGCTTCCTGAGCAGCACCCGCTGCAACAGAACGAATAAGACTAGAATCATCTACTATCAGTATTTTTCCCACATTGTCTCCATAAATATAATATGCAATTATGATACCCCCCCCCTTTTTAATCTAAACTTAAATAGGGAGAGTATTTTAGTATTAAACAATATATATTGTATTTAGTGTAAAAAAGCACTGGATTCTATTTTCTTGTGCTATACTCCTTACCAAAATAAGCTTAGATTCTCTGAAACAACTATTTTAGACTATTTGAAAACTATTAAAAAGGTTGAATATGTCTAAAAAAATTATTAAACAAAACTCAAAAATGAGTTTTATTGACTGTAGTGGATGCGGAGCACAGTGTTGCCAAAGCAATCTTATCTTTGCCTCACTTTATGATATTGAAAAAGTTACTGAACTTTTTTCACTATTTTTTATGATACAAAACCATCAAATTTCTTTGGTTTACTTCTTTTACTACGGTGAAAAGGAGGGAAGGCACTGTCCTTACTTGAAAAATGACTTGTGTAGTGTTTATGATCAAAGACCTTATGCTTGTAAGTCATATCCATTTAGCCATCAAGAAAGTAACATCTATCACTCTACAACATGTCCACATATACTAGAAAATCAAGAGAGCGGAATGAAGTTTATAAAAAATAAAAAAATAAATCCGGCAATCTTACAAGATTTTGTAACTGAAGATTTTTTAGCTAAACAAAATGATGTCATAAAAAAGAGTGAAGAGTTTGTAAGGTTTTGTAACCAAAATGATTTACTAATTCCCTATGAAAAGCACTATGCAAATAAAGAGATATACATGAACTTCAAACCCTCTATACAAAAACAACTTTACTGTATCCACCCTTTTAAAGTTGCAGCTCTAAGACTCAGTGGTAAAAAACTTTTTGAAGGTAAAGATTTCTTTTTAAGTGTTATTCAAAAAATTATAGCAGCACAATCAAATGTTGAAAAGCTTTATAATATAAAATAGTATAATGGAATAGTAATTGCTAATATATTTTTATGCAAATATTATTTGGTGTTCATAAAACTATCATTAAAATAAACTCTAAATCGATGAATATAGAGTATATTCAACACTACATCAGTACACATTTTACCTCTCGTATAATAGAGGGTAACACTATAAATATCCCAGCATCCAAAACAAATCTCTACCATCGTACTTTTTTACTTAAATGGCTTTACTCTCTTTATAGTAAAAAGAACAAACCCTTACCAGAGCTTAAAGAGTCTCTATTAAAAAGGTATCATAAAGCTATCAAGATAGTATTACCTCAAAAAATTATTCATTCAATTACATATAAAATAATTGATAATGAAACACTTCATTTAATTATCACACCTCAAAACAGTAAAATTGCTCTAAAAATAAAAACTTTTTTACAAACTAAGATGACAGTGCTACCAACATATTTAGAAATAAGAGTTAAAAGTTTAGATGAAAAAGAAAAACTCAAACTATTTTTAAGATCAAAAGAAATTATAGATGTGCCACATAAACATATTTACAATAAACAAAAAATGAATGAATTTTTTTATAAGCCAAAAGAGGAAGACCAACAAAAAGAGAGAATATGCCCACTTAGCAATGCATATATGATTTTAAAAATGAGACCTACTAATGATATTAAAAGTATAAAAAAACAGTATAAATATCTAGCAAAAGAAC
>JAGGWE010000224.1 GCA_021157665.1 Sulfurimonas sp. | reverse complement strand
TTGCATGTTCACGAATACCAAAGTAAATATTTCTACCCTTTGGATAAATACCCATATCGTTTAGGTTAGTTTTGTTTGATGGGCTAAGGTCAGCTGAACCACCTAAGAAAGATGGAACTCCCTTAGCGATTGCATTCATAATCTTACCGTTAGTTCCACGAGTAGCTTCAGCTTTCTCAAATGTAGGATAATCAATACGAGAAAAATCTGGATTTTGAAGAGCTAATAAAGCCTCATTTTGCTCCATTAATGGAAGAGTTTTTTGTCTATGAATCCACTCTCTTTCAAGTAAATCACCCTCTTCAATAGCACATCTAAATCTAACCATAACATCTGCATCTACATGAAAAGTTTTTGATGGGTCAAATCCAGCATCAGTTTTTGCTTGAGCAATAACCTCATCACCTAAAGGAGCACCATGAGAATGATGTGAACCTTCTAATTTACCAGCACCTTTTGCGATGATAGTGTTTGCAATAATGATAGTTGGTTTTGTATTTGCTTTTGCAGTTGTAATAGCAGTATCTATTTCATCGAAGTTATGCCCATCACACTCTAAAACATCCCAAGCCTGAGACTCAAATCTACCACGAATATTTTCAGAGATAGATAAATCAGTAGAACCCTCAATAGTGATACGGTTTGAATCATAAATAAGAATTAGATTATCAAGTTTGTTATGTCCTGCGATTGAACAAGCTTCATAAGAGATGCCCTCTTCTAAATCGCCATCACCACATAAACAATAAACATTATGGTCTATCAGGTTAGCAGTTTCAGAGTTAGTCTGAGCACCAACAAATTTTGAAGCCATAGAGAAACCAACAGCATTTGCGATACCTTGACCTAAAGGACCAGTTGTAATCTCTATACCTTTAGTGTGACCATATTCTGGATGTCCTGGAGTAAGAGAGTCTAGTTGACGGAAATTTTTTAAATCATCAATCTCTAAACCATATCCCCAAAGGTAGTAAAGAGAGTAAATAAGTCCTGTTGCATGTCCACCTGAGAAAACAAGTCTATCACGATTTAAAAAATCTGGATTTTTAGGATTATGGTTTAAATGTTCACTTAAAACTACAGCAATATCTGCTAAACCCATTGAAGCACCTGGATGACCAGAGTTCGCACGCTGAACCATATCTGCTGCTAAAAATCTTATCGTATCTGCCATTTTTTGACGCATTATATTTGCCATTTTAATTCCTATGTCTATTTATGTATTTTGTAAGTAGTGGTGAAAGGTTGTCTTTTAACTTTTCATCAAAATTGTTCAACTCAAGGGTGAGTTCATTCGCTAAAGTATTTGCTTCTTTCATAGTCTTTTCTAAGCCTATCAAAGTAACAAAACTATTTTTATCTTCATCGTTTCCAGTTAGTTTTCCTGCTTCTTCTGAGCTTTGTGTTACATCTAAAATATCATCTTGAATTTGAAATAAAAGTCCAAGTTTAATTCCAAAGTCATAAAGTTTTTCACCCAAATCCTCTTTACCAACAACAATAGCACCCATTTTAAGTGAAGCAGCTATGAGTTTTGCAGTTTTATTTGTATGAAGAATTTTAACATCTTCTATATCAAGAGGTGAGTTTTCAAAATAACAGTCAATCGCTTGACCTAAAACCATACCGTTTAAACCACCATTAGTTGCTAATTCACGGATGAGAGTAACTCTTGTATAATCTGAAAAAGGGGCATTTGATAAAACTTCAAAAGAGTAAGTGTTAAGTGCATCTCCAACCAAAATCGCTGTAACCTCATCATAAACTACATGCAAAGTTGGTTTACCACGGCGAAGTGGTGAATCATCCATAGCGGGTAAATCATCATGAATAAGGGAGTAAGTGTGTAAAAGTTCTATAGCATAAGCCACATGCCTAGCACCCTCTAACATCAAAGAGTTATAAGAAGAAACTACTCCAAGTAAAAGTGCAGGACGAAACCTTTTTCCACCTGCGATAAGCATCTCATGGAGAGCCTTCTCATAAGTTGGATGGATAGATTTTGATACTGGTAAATTATCTAATAAAAACTGTTCAAACTTTTGCATTTGAAATTATATATAGTATCTAGTTAAAACATTCTTTAAATAGATAAGGAATAGAGTATAATTTCAAAAATATTTCTATATAAACTAAGGATAAAAATATGGCACACAAAAATACAACAAAACAACAAGCTCTTGATTACCATCAATTTCCTAAGCCTGGTAAAATTTCAGTAGAAACAACAAAACCAGTAAAAACACAAGAAGATTTAGGTCTTGCTTACACTCCGGGTGTTGCAGTTCCATGTTTAGAGATAGAAAAAAATCCAGATGATGCTTATAAATACACTGCAAAAAGTAATCTCGTTGCAGTTATCTCAAACGGTACAGCAGTTCTTGGACTTGGAAATATCGGTGCTTTAGCTTCAAAGCCTGTTATGGAGGGAAAAGGTGTTTTATTTAAAAACTTTTCTGGACTTGATTGTTTTGATATTGAAGTAGATACTGAATCTATTGATAGATTTTGTTCTGTTGTTAGTGCTATTGCTCCAACTTTTGGTGGAATAAACTTAGAAGATATTAAAGCACCAGAGTGTTTTGAGATTGAGAAAAGACTTATAGAAGATTTAGATATTCCTGTTATGCATGATGACCAACATGGAACAGCCGTAATCTCTGCTGCAGCAATAATTAATGCTTGCAAAATCATTGATAAAAAATTAGATATGCTTAGAGTTGTAGTAGTTGGAGCAGGAGCAGCGGCTATCTCTTGTGCAAGACTCTACAAAGATATGGGTATAAAAAACATTGTTATGCTTGACTCAAAAGGTGTTATTCATAATGGTAGAAATGATTTAAATGAGTACAAAAAAGAATTTGCTGGTGAGGAGATGACACATGCTGAAGCTTTTAATGATGCTGATGTTGTACTAGGACTTTCTCGTCCAGGAACTTTTACAATCCAAGATGTTAAAACTATGGCTCCAAATCCTGTAATCTTTGCTTTAGCAAACCCTACTCCAGAAATTTTTCCAGATGATGTTTTAAAAGTAAGAGAAGATGCTATTGTAGCAACAGGAAGAAGTGATTTTGACAACCAAGTAAACAATGTACTAGGTTTTCCTTTTATTTTTAGAGGAGCGATGGATGTTCGTGCTAAAAAGATAAATATAGAGATGAAAATCGCAGCTGCAAATGCTTTAGCAGAGTTAACAACAAAAGAGGTTCCAGAATATTTACATGAACTTTATGGTAAAAAAATAGAGTTTGGTAAAGAGTATATAATCCCTAAACCATTTGATAAAAGACTTATCGTTGAAATCTCAAGTGCTGTTGCTCTTGCCGCGATAGAGAGTGGAAGTTCTACTATGAAAGATTTTAATCTTGATGAGTATAAGAAAGAGTTAGCAACTATACTTAAAGCTGACTAAGCTTAACTACCTCTTTATAAAACCTTTTTAAGCCAAGCTTTGCCTTGGCATCTAAATCATAAGAAATAAATTGTAAATAATTTAAAATATCTTTTATTCCTATATCTGTTTTTAAAGAGGCTTGTTTTAAAAGGTATTGAGGAATTTTTACTTTTTGTTTTAAAAAACTTTTTTCAATTGAGGTATATAAACTTTTATCTTTATGGTAACAAAGAAGTGCAAAAACAAATGGTAAATTATATTTATCATTCCATTTTTTAGCCAAATCAACATGCTCTTTATTATCCAAATAATGTTTAAGAGCCTTATCGCCAATAAGAACTTTTCCATGAATATTTAATATCTTTGCTAGAACATTAGACGATGCAGATTCTACATCTTTTTCATCTTTGGCATGTGGAATTACCAAAACACTAAGAACCTCTTTTTTTGCGATGATACCTAAATCCACATGCCGAAACTTTTTAGCACTAATACTTGAGATAAAAGCAGCATCAACTCTTTTTGAGATAAATTTCTTATTTATTTTAGCAGGAACACTTTTATAGTAATTCATACTCATACTTTGTTGAGAACTTTTAGAAAATCGCTTCATAAAAACATGAAAAGGTAAAAGATTCAGATACTCAATTTTGCCAAAGACCACATGCCACTCCCGAATTTATTGATGCAATTATACACTCTTTATCTGATACCCCTGCCCTTTTATATTTTTAAGCAAATTTTTTGATGTTTTATCCCTAAATCTTCTTATAAAAGTTCTTAATCTTGCATCACTTACATCTTCATTCCAAATAGTTTTTTTAATAACTATATCTTCAACTATATCTTTAGAATTTTTACATAAGAGTTCCAAAAACAGACTCTCTCTTTTTGAAAGTGCAATAAACCTAGCATCTTTATACAAACTTTTTCTCATTAGATTAAAACTGAAACCCTCAACAAAAGAGATAGTTTTACTAGCGATTATATCCTCTAAAGAATCTATATACTCTAACAACTCATCAGGGTCAAATGGTTTTATAAAGTATTTAACAACACCAACATCGATAGCACCTAAAAATTTATCTGCTTCACTAAAAGCAGATAAAATTATAATAGGGATAGTAGAGTCTATTTTTTTTATCTCTTGTGCCATCTCTAAACCTGTCATTTTAGGCATCATAATATCTGTTATCACAATATCAAAAGAAAGTTTTTTAAACATCTCTAAACCCTCTTTTCCATCATTTGCGATACTAAAACTATAAAAACTATCTCCAATAGCATTTTTTAAAAGCGAAGATAATTTTTTCTCATCCTCTACAAGTAAAATCCTTAACTCTTTTAAAAACTTACTACGCATCAGCTTTCTCTAATGGTATTTTTATGATGAAAGTTGTTGTACCTTTTTTTGATTTAACATCTAAAGAACCATTTAAACCCTGCTCACAAATCATCTTAGACATAAAAAGACCAAGCCCCGTTCCCTGACTTTTATGTTTTGTTGTAAAATAAGGTTCAAAAATCTTATAGGTACTTTTTTCTGCTATACCACCAGCATTATCTTCAATCTCAACAACTCCAAAACCACCCTCTTTTTTTACACTTATTCGCATCTCTCTTATCAAAATACTATTATGTATAAAAGCATCACTAGAGTTTTTAATCAGATTAACAATAACTTGGGAAAGTTCATTTGTAATACCAAGAACCTCTATGTCTTCAAGTTCTGTTTTTACATTTATCATCTCGGTGGAGATAAGTTTTTCTAAAATATGAAGTGACTCATTTATACTATCGGCTAGTTTAAAAGGCTGTTTCTCTTTATCTGGCTTGAAAAAATTACTAAAATCATCTATGGTATTTGACATATTTTTTATAATTTTTTTACTCTCATCATAAAACTTTTTTACCTCATCTTTATCGCCATTAATTGCTGATTTTTTAAGTGTAAAGATAGTTAGATTTAACTCAGTTAATGGTTGTCTCCACTGATGAGCAATATTTGCCAACATCTCACCAAGACTTGCAAGTCTTGATTGCCAAAACATCACTTTTTGCTTAGCCTCGTTTTTAGAGATCTCCTCTTGTATTCTAAGTTCTAGCGTTTCATTTAACTCTTTTAACTCTTTAGTTTTTTCATCCACTCTTTTTTCCAAAGAGGCATTTAACTCTTGAAGTTCTTTCTCTTTTTTTTGAAGTTTATGTTTATAAAAAACCTCTTTTGTAACATCATATCTTATCGCTACAAACTCCACTATATTTTCATTTTCATCAAGTATTGGAATTATTGTTGTATTTACATAAAAAGTAGAACCATCTTTAGCAATATTTTTTGCAGTATTTTTATAAATTTCCTTAGATTTTATCGTGTCCCAAAGAAGTGTAAATGTTGATTCTGGAACATCAGGGTGTCTGACAATATTATGATTTTGGCCAATCAACTCATCTTTAGAATAGCCAGAGATTTTACAAAACTCATCATTTACAAAAGTTATAATCCCATCTGTATCTGTTTTAGAGATAATATTACTTTTTTCAATCGCTTCTTTATACTGTTTTAACATAACTTGATTTTATCTAAAATATGGTTAGTCCCAAATTACACTTACACCATACTCCTCATTTAAAGTTATATACTTGTTATAGTAAACTTTTTTACCATACTTTTTACTAAGAAGTTCCACTTCAATAGACTCATCTTCAAGTAACTCTCTAACCTCTTTATATGAAAGCCATTTTCCATATTTTGCCAAAGAGTTCTGCCAAATTTTAAAGTGGCATGTGGAGTTATCTGTAAGTTCATACATCTCACCATCTTCACTCTTCCAATTAGCGTTAGAACAAGCATAAAGTTTTACCTTCTTACCTCGAACCTCTTTGTCTCGAACTTCAATACTCCCATCATCACAATATGGACATTTTCCTAAAATCATTTTAAAGCCTCTTACTTAATTACTAATTCTCTAATAATATAAAAATAAAACTCTAATCTCTAAAAAAATGGCAAATAGACATATTTTCGCTAGAATTCCGTTATGAATTCATATACAGATAAATTTAACAACTCAATTTTAAATACATTTTTCACAAAGCTTCCACATGCCGAACAAGAGTTTATTCGAACTAAATCGCTTGAACTTAAGTTTTCACATCAAGAGTTAAAGCAAATTATTGATATTGCTAGAGATCTTGGCATGTGGGATGAGAAAAATATTATAGAAATTTTTCCAGATCACAATCAAAAAAAAGTAGTTTTCACAAGACTTCGAAAAGCCTATGAAGATATAAGAGATAAACCAAACTCTTATGAAAACTTTGAACTTAAAAACATTCCAACAGAACAAAAATTTAAGTTTAAAACTGAAGCTAAAGATGGTTTTGGGCTTGGGCTTTGTCCTGTTGCATCTGAAAAAACCCGTTGCTGTAATCTACTTACTCTTGATGCTGTTGAGAGTTGTGGGTTTGATTGTTCGTACTGTTCTATACAAAGTTTTTATACTCAAAATACTATCACCTTTGATAGTGGTTTTAAAGAGAAACTTTTAAAACTAGAACTTGATAAAAATAAAACTTATCATATAGGGACAGGACAAAGTTCAGATTCTCTTATGTTTGGAAATCGTGAAGGTATTTTAGATGCTTTATTTGAGTTTGCTAGAACAAATCCTAATGTAATTTTAGAGTTTAAAACAAAATCAGATAATATAAAATACTTTTTAGAAAATGATATTCCAAAAAATATTTTATGTACTTGGTCTTTAAATACAACAACTATTATTGACAACGAGGAGCATTTAACAGCCTCACTTGAAAAACGGATAAATGCTGCAAGAAAACTGGCTGATAAAGGGGTAAAAGTTGGTTTTCACTTTCATCCAATTGTTGAATATGAGAACTACCTTGATGAGTATCAAGAGATATATAAAAAACTTATACTAGAATTCGATTCAAATGAAGTTGCTCTTGTTAGTTTTGGAACACTTACTTTCATCAAACCTGTTATTAAACAACTAAGAGAAAGAGAGTTTAGAACTAAAATAACTCAGATCCCACATACCAATGCTAGTGGAAAAACCTCATATCCACATACCACAAAAGTAGAGATGTTTAAACATGCTTATGAAAGTTTTAAACCTTGGCATAAAGATGTGTTTTTTTATCTTTGTATGGAAGAACATGAGATGTGGGCTGAATCTTTTGGGTATAACTACTCAACAAACAACGATTTTGAAAAAGCTATGCTTAGTGCTTATGCAAAAAAAATAGATACGGAATTTTTAATATGACTTTTACTCAAGACCAAAAAAAAGAGAACTACTTTTTATCACAGCCTCATCAACCATTTTTTCTCTTAGGAATTATCAATGCAATTATAATGGTGTTTATTTTTGCATTTAGTTATAAGGGTATTTTTTCTCTTTACATAGATATACTTAGTTTTCATGTATATACTTTAGCATTTGGGATTTTTACAAATCTTTTTACAGGTTTTTTATTTACAACCTTTCCAAGATTTTGCCAAGCTTCAGTTATAGAAAAAAATCATTATAGTAAACTTTTTTATGCTAATTCTATTGGCTCAATACTTTTTTTAGCAGGTTCATTTTTAAATCCCCTTCTTATGAATCTTGGCATGTGGGTTTTATTTATAAGCCAAAGTTTTATAGTTTTAAAACTTTATCAAATATTTAAAGAGGGAAGTTCACAAGATAAAGAGGATCCTTACTGGATTTTAATGGGTCAGTATTTTGGTATTTTTGGTCATTTTTTATTCATACTTTCAAGTTTTGGTTTAGGTCTTGAGAGTTATGCTATTAAAATATCTTTTTACATGTACCTAATATTTTTAACTTTCTCAGTTGGACAAAGAATGATTCCATTTTTCTCACACTCTTTTGAGCAAAAAGATGAAAGATTTGTTGCTACTGTATTTATCCTTTTCATTGCAAAAACAACTCTAAGTATTTTTGAGTTTAACGATTATGTAAAAATGGCTGAGATATCAATAGATTTACTACTAGGTATATATATGCTTGGTGAGTTTTTAAAATGGAAACTAAAACCATTTAATTCACCTGCCATAATTTGGGTTCTTCAGCTTGGACTTTTTTGGCTACCAGTAGCTCTGTTTTTATCAGCTATCTCTTTAAGTCTTGAACTATTTTTAGGTATTTCATTTTACTTTTTAGGCGTGCATCTAATAGCTATAGGTTTTTTAACAACTATTCTTGTCGGCTTTGGAACTAGAGTAATTCTTGGTCATTCAGGTCAAGCTCCACATGCCGACAAATTTGCAATAAGTCTATTTTGGTTTATTCAAGTTGTAGTTATTTTACGAGCATTATTTAGTATAAATATAGCTTTTGAATGGGGTCTCGACTTTTTGTTTGACATCTCATTTACTGCTTGGTTAATACTGTTTTTATTGTGGGCTTGGCGTTATGCGAAAGTTTTAGCTTTTGGAAGTAAAATTTAAAGGCATCTCTAAATTAACTTTTAAATTTTACTAAAACCATACCTGCAAATTTATCATCATTATAATATTCAATTCTATAGATATAACCTTTCTTATCTATAGAAAATTTTTTAGCTATATTCTTTTTTTTGATATTTATACCTGTTTCATTTTTTATTTTATTTGTATATCCTATCACATTAACACGAAAATTTTCATCATACTTTACTAAAAAATCTTTAGAGACTTCAACGGTCTCTCCAAACTCGACATCTTTAGCATTTCCATCTACAAGTAACTTAACACTACAATTTTTTTCATCATAATCTTGATAATCAGCTTGTAATTTTGACAATCTTCGATTTCCATAATGAATACTATAAATATTTCCATTTTTAATAATTGTTAAAAGTGGATTACTTGCTTTAAAATCAATTATTTTATCTTTTTTTATAGGAAAATATTTTAAAAATCCTCTAATTTTACTAAGTGGCAATTTAATTTTATCATCATACATTGATATATAAATATCATTGTTAATTGCATTATATACACCTTTTGAACTCATCTTAAACTTTCTTTTATATTTAATCCCCATAACATCCATGTATTTCTCTAGGGCTAAAAGATGATAATACACTCTCTTATGCGTTGGAAGATTTTTACTAGCTTCATTTCCAAAAGCAGCTTTACCATTGTTGATAGCAAAGTAGGTAAGAGTTTTCTCCATCTCCTTATCGCCATCTTTTGTTTTTGTGTTATGTTGATAATATTTATGTTCATCATCCATAAGATTTTCATTTACATATGAAACGACTTGTGCTGATATTTCAGATAAATTTCCATATTTTTCAATATCTATCTCTTTTTGATCAATTATAGAACACTGACCCCATTTTTTAGGTGAATGTAATTTATCTTCATAAATTGGACGAAAAAAACCACTTCCATCATGTAGATTTACAATCAATTTTACTCTATTATCTTTTATAAAAGATTTTATTCTTTCAACTGTTTTATACTCTGGATCTTTTTTAGAAAGATATGCAAATTTTCGATTCATATCACCATATGGACCTCTGCTTCTTTTTATGATAGAGTAAAAATTCAGATTAGGTACAATCCAAACAGAACCTTCTATTATCTCATAATGAGTAGCAAGTAAAGAGGCAGATATAAAACCACCTGGCTCATCACCTTGAATACCACCGATAACTAAAAGAGTATTATTATTATCTTTACCTTTTTTTATCAAATCAAAATCAAAATGATTATTAGCAGATAAAACAGTCGATAAAACTACGATTAAAACAAGACTAAATAACTTCCACATGCCACGGTTCAAATCGCACTCCATCTTTATTATTTTTATTATATCGCATACCAATATAATCCAATTTTTGCATTTTAGAAAACTCATAAGTTGAAGCAAAATCTGCTGTAAAATTTTTATATCCCCAACCCTTTATCCCAACATCAAAATCACTAATAGTATGATAAGAGTATGCTGGAGGAGCTATACTTATTGAAGCTTTCGTTATATTGCCTCTACAATTATATATTTTATTTATATATAAACTAAGTTGTTTAACTACATTTCTAACACCAGAAGTAAGAATTATGGTATCTCCAACATCTTTTTTAAGACTTTCATAATCACTCTGAGCTTTACCATTAAAAAGAAAATGCCCTGTATAAGGTATCTTTTTAACATCTTTTCTTGATATTTTATTATTTATATTTTCACATGTTTTTGAACCATAAAAACCATATTGACTTTGGTCTTCATGAAAAAGTTTATCCATAAGAACTATCTCTTTTTTTGTAAAAGCACCTATTTTACGATAATTTCTTGCATAAAAAAGTGTATCCTTAAAAGATAAAAGATTGAAGTTTGCAAAGCCAACATACCTTTTTACCCGTTTAAGTCTAGCATTAACACTCACAAGTAATTCCCACTCCTCTTTACTTAAATAAATATCTTTTATATTTGATGCCATCAGTTCATTTGCAAAGATTGGTGTTAAGGCTGCACATGCCAAAAAATTTCTTCTATTCATAGGAGAGATTATATCTAAAAATTTAACCATTCCCACATGCCAAAGAGGATATAATGTCGAAAATGACGGAATAACTAAGGAAATAAAATGCAAATAAGCCCCCACCTAACTTTAGGAAAAATGAACACTCTTAGAGTAGATAGAGACACAGCCCCTGGACTTTACCTTATGGCTGAAGATGAACAAGATGTACTTCTTCCAGGTCAGTATGTAACTGAGGATATGATTGAAGGTACATTAGTAGAAGTATTTTTATATACTGATTCTGAAGATAGACTTGTAGCTACCACAAGAAAGCCACATGCCATGCTTGATGGATTTGCACTACTAAAAGTTGTAGATGTTGCACCATTTGGGGCATTTATGGATTGGGGTTTAACTAAAGATTTACTTGTACCCAATATGTTTCAAAAAACACCATTCGAAGAGGGTGAAAAGAGATTTATCAAAGTGGTTTATGATGAGCGAACACATCGACTTGTTGGAACTGAAAAACTAGGTGATTTTTTCGAAAGACGAATTAAAGGTTTAACAGTTAATAAAGAAGCTAATATCCTCATAATAGCAAAAACTCCACTTGGATTTAAATGTATTGTAAATGAAAAATATGAGGGCTTAATTTATCATAATGATATTTTTGAGAAAATAGAGCTTGGTGATGAGAGAATTGCATATGTAAAAACTATCAGAAAAGATGGAAACATTGACTTGACTCTTAGAAAAGCTGGTTCTAAAAATAGTGGAGACTCTGCAGATAAAGTTTTTAGCATCTTAGAGCAAAACAATGGCATCATGCCTTACAACTATAAAAGTGATGCCCAGCTTATAAAAGATACTTTCGGTCTTAGCAAAAAAGATTTTAAACGCTCACTTACTAAACTTCAAGATTCTGGCAAGATAGAAGTTAAAGATACTGGTATATACATAAAGGATTAAACATGGCAAAAAAGAAAAAAAGTGTAGAACTATCCGATAAAAAGATTAAATTTACTATAGATAAAAGATCATTTAAAGCTATTAGATACTATCCAACAGCTATGACTTTAGATGTTATGGCATTTGATGAAAATGGTGAAAAACTTGGGATGCAAAATTTAGCATTTGCTCATATTCCAAAAGAGATTAAAAAATTGGTAAAGCCTAACTAATGAATGAAACTTTAGAAAGTGCTGCAAGTGGTGGAGATTTTATTATATGGGTTGCTATGTTTAGTATTTTAGTGATTGGTGTTGGGTATTTGGCTTATATAAATAAAGACATTGAGAGATAATAAATCCCAGCAAAAAGCTGGGACACTTAACATAACACTTCAAGAATAAATTAAAGTGCTATACAGGAGAATCGTAAGAGTATTATACAAGCCTTTTGTTACACTAGTGTTAATGAATTTGTTTTTAAACTTCTGTTAATATACAAATAAGATACAATAAATATAAAGGAAAAATTATGCAAAAATGTAATTCACTAAAAGAAGTAAGAGATGAAATAGATTTACTTGATAATAAACTTGTTGATTTAATTTCTCAAAGAAGTCATCTTATTAGACAAGCGGCATCTTTTAAAAATAGTGTTGATGAAGTAAAAGCAAAAGATAGAATCGAATTTATAAAACAAAAAGTTAGACATAAAGCAATAGAGTTAAGTGTATCACCAAATATGATTTCAGAATTATTTACGATTATGATTGATGAGATGGTTGAAACAGAGATTGCAGAATTTAGAAATGATAGTACATTTTAATTATCTCTAGATAATGAGCAAAGCCCATTATATTAGCAGGGACACGAATGTCCCTGTAACCCCCTAAAGCTTTAAAAATAAATTTTTAAGAATAAAAGGTTAATTTTATTTATTTATAACGATAAGTAATTCTACCCTTATCTAGTGAGTATGGAGTTAACTCAAGTTTAACTTTATCACCTGGAAGAATTTTAATATAATGCATTCTCATTTTTCCAGCAATGTGACATAAAATTATATGCCCATTTTCTAATTCAACACGAAAAGTTGCATTTGGTAATGCTTCAATAATCTTGCCGTCAACTTCTATAACATCTGATTTAGCCATTATAAGTCCTTTTTTCTCTTAAGCAAGAGATAATATTTCAGCTTTACCGTTGATAACTGCAACAGTATGCTCATAGTGTGAACCGTATAAACCGTCGGCACTAACAACATCCCACTTATTTTCTAAAATAATTGGTCTTGAATCCTTTTGGCATATCATCGGCTCAAGACAAAAAACCATTCCATTTTTAATCTTAGGACCAGCCTTAGGATTTTTTCCTTCAAGATAGTTTGGAATTTCAGGCTCTTCATGAGGCTTCTTTCCAATTCCATGTCCACAAAAATTGTATAATGGAACAAAACCACGACCTCGTATAAACTCTTCCATAATTAGAGAAAGTTCTTTAAATCGCAGACCTTGTTTAATTTCACTTATTGCATGATATAAAGTATCTTTAGCACAAGCAATTAAAGCTAAATCTTTATCACTTACTTCACCTACAGGTACAGTAATTGCAGCATCACCAAAATATTCATTAAGTTTGGTTCCTATATCATACCCGATAACATCACCCTCTTGAAGTTTATAATCAGTAGGAATACCATGAATAATAACTTTATTTAGTGAAGTACAAACAGCATTAGGAAAGCCGTAAAGACCTTTAAAAGATGGTTTAGCGCCGTGAGAGCGAATATAATCCTCTGCCATTGCATCTAAATCTTTTAAAGAGGCTCCAACTTTTGTGTTTGTTCGAAGTAGTTCTAAGGCACCACCAACAATCTTGTTGGCAGCTCTTAATTTTTCAATTTCATTAGGTTTTCTTAGCGTAATCGCCATTTTTATAGACCGACCGCACTTAGAGTTTCATACTTGCTCATATAAATCTGAGCCTCTATTTTTCTCATTGTATCAAGTGCAACTTGAACAACGATAAGAACAGCAGTTCCACCAAAAAAGAAAGGAACACCCATCCCCTTGATAATCATAAATGGTAAAGTTGCCACAAGACCAAGATACAATGCACCAGTAAATGTCAATCTACTTGCAGTTTCATTTAAAAACTCTTTTGTAGCATTACCAGTTCTAATACCTGGAATAAATCCACCTTGTCTTTTTAGGTTATCTGCTATATCTTTTGCATTAAATGTAATCGAAGCATAAAAGAATGCAAAGAAAACAACAAAAGCAAATGTCAAAAAGTTAAAAAAGTACGAGTTAGGATTTAATAAATCAGCTATAGCCTGAATAGTAGGGTTAGTACTTGAAGATAAAATTGTCATAGGAAACATCAAAATCGCAGAAGCAAAGATAACTGGAATAACACCAGCCAAGTTAACTTTAATAGGGATGTAATTCATCACTCTTTTCTTCTGATTTTGCATCATAGTCTTTTTAGCATATGTAATAGGAACACGACGCTCACCAAGTTCAACATAAATAATAATTCCAACAGTAGCTAAGATAAGAACTAAAATAGCAATTACCGTTAGAAAACTCATAGCACCCGTATTTACCATAGTAACAGTTTGACCTATTGCAGATGGAATAGCAGATACGATACCAGCAAAGATTATTAATGAAATACCATTACCAATACCACTTTGTGTTATCTGCTCACCAATCCACATCAATAACATTGTTCCTGCTAGCATTGAAACTGCAGAAAGTATTATAAATGTATTTTGATCAGCTAAAATAGCAGAGTTTCCACTAGGACCTGTTAAGCTTTGAAGTCCAACACTTACACCAATAGCTTGAATAAGAGTAATTGCAATAGTCGCATAACGAATAATTTGCATATACTTAACCATACCATCTCTCTCTTTTTTCATTTGACCAAGAGTAGGGAATGTTGCAGCTAAAAGTTCCATGATAATTGAAGCAGTGATATAAGGCATAATACCAAGTGAAATGATTGATAGTCTCTGTATAGCGTTTCCACTAAACATGTTCATAAGACCTAATGCATCTGATTGGTGTGAATCGAAGAATGATGCTATAACAGCAGTATCAACGCCTGGCACTGGCACATAAGCCAGTAGGCGATATATAAATAAAAACCCGATAGTAATAAGAATCTTATTAACTAGATTTTTATTCACAATTATTTACCAGTAGTAGTAATGTTTTCGTCTTTAATTTTTGCAGCTAAATCTTTAGCAGTTGCTCCAACTAATTTAACATTTGTTACGCCAGCACCGATTTTGTGAACACTACGGATAGATTCCATAGTAATTTCAGCTAATTCAGCAACAGCTTTAATTTTTTCAACATTAATTACATACGGTTTAACTAATCTAGAAGTAAAACCAATTTTAGGTAAACGCTTTGCAAGTGGTTGTTGACCACCCTCAAAGTTTCTTTTTCTTTTGTAACCTGAACGAGATTTCTGACCTTTTTGACCACGAGCAGCAGTCTTACCAGTACCAGAACCTTGTCCACGCCCAACGCGTTTACGATTTGCAGTAGAACCAACAGCTGGTGTTAATTTTTCAATACCCATCATCTATCCTTTTAATCTGCCAAGTGCTTCAACAGTTGCGCGCACTAGTGTATTAGGGTTGTTAGAACCAATTGATTTTGTAAGAATATCTTGAATTCCTGCAAGCTCAAGAACTGGACGAGCAGCTCCACCAGCGATAACACCTGTACCTTCAGATGCTGGCTTAAGTAAAACACGAGAAGCGTTATACTTATGCTCAATATCATGTGCAATTGTTGTACCTTTAATCTTAACAGTAGTTAAGTTTTTAAATGCATTATCAACTGCTTTACGAATAGCATCAGGAACCTCTTTAGCCTTACCAACACCATATCCGATAGTACCATTTTTGTTACCAACTACGATTAATGCAGTAAAACGAAAACGACGACCACCCTTAACAACTTTAGTTACACGACCAATATTTACAATTGATTCTTCAAAATCATCTCTGTTAATTTCCATCATGTCTCCTTAAAACTTAATTTCGTTAGCACGAAGTGCATCACCAAATGCAGCGATAACGCCGTGATATTGGTAACCATTACGATCAAATACAACTTCAGTTAGGTTAGCTTCTTTTAGTTTAGCAGCAAATGCTTCACCAAGTGCAGCAGCACCTTCTTTGTTTGATTTATGACCAGTCACTTTTGAATTTAATGCACATAATGTT
Organism: Sulfurimonas sp.; assembly: GCA_021157665.1. Lineage (GTDB taxonomy): Bacteria > Campylobacterota > Campylobacteria > Campylobacterales > Sulfurimonadaceae > Sulfurimonas. The sequence continues at coordinate 2,158 of JAGGWE010000224.1, read as the reverse complement.
GTTGCAGTTAAATCATCAATTGCTTGTACGCTTATATAACGATTTGAACGAAATACAGAAACACGAGGAAGTGAAGCACAACCAGATATTTTTGCACGAATACGACGCTTACGCTTTAAACGATTAGCTACTTTATTTTTTAATACTTTTGCATTCATTTTTTAATACCCTCCCTTACTTCTTAGCAGTTTTACCGGCTTTACGCACGATATGCTCTTCCATGTATTTAACACCTTTACCTTTGTACGGTTCTGGTGGACGGAAACTTCTGATTTTTGCAGCTGCAGAACCTAGAAGTTGTTTGTCATGACTCTTAAGAGTAATAACATTTTTTTCAACACTAGCTTCAAGACCATCAACTAAATCAAAGTTAATATCATGAGAATGTCCAAGTTGAAGATTAAGAACCTTTCCTTGTACTTTTGCACGATAACCAACACCATTAATCTCTAGTTGTTTACTATAACCTGTTGTTAAACCAGTTACAATATTAGCAGCTAATGCTCTATAAGTTCCCCAGAATGCTCTGTGAGCTTTCTCATCTGATTTAGCAGCGAAACTTAAAACAGTCCCATCAACAGAGAAGTCAACATTTCCACGAGTATCTAAATCAACACTTTTATTGCCTTTAACAAAAGTTACTATATCACCATTTGTGCTAACTTTAATATCAGCTCCAAAATCTACCGGTTTTTTACCAATTCTTGACATACTTCACCCCTACCAGATCGTACACATAACTTCACCACCAATGCCAAGCTCATATGCTTTGTCATTAGAAAGAACGCCATGTGATGTACTTACAATAATAGTTCCGTAACCATTTTTGAAACGCTTGATATCTTCTTTACCTTTGTAAACTCTTCTACCAGGCTTAGAAACTCTTTTCATTTCATTAATTACAGTTTTTCCATCTTCGTTATACTTAAGTACAACTTTGATAGTTTTTTTAACGCCATTTTCGATTACATTACAAGACTCTAAGTAACCTTTTTCAACTAAGATATTTGCTACAGCTTCAACACTCTTAGAGTGAACTAAAGTTGTAACTGGTAATCTTCTCATACCAGCATTACGAACACGAGTTAACGCATCTGATACTAAATCATTAATCATTAAATAATTCCTTTTTTGCGAGTTTGGAAAACCAAACTGCTAATTATTAGGAGTTTCTTCTTGGATTACCAAGAAGACTTTCTAACACCTGGGATTAATCCCTCATTTGCCATTTTTCTAAAACAGATACGACAGATACCGAAATCTCTTAGTACTGAATGTGGACGACCACAGATTTGACATCTTGTGTATCCACGCACTTTAAACTTAGGTTCTCTTGCCGCTTTAGCGATCATAGACTTTTTAGCCATTAGTTACTCCCTTTACTGAAAGGCATACCCATTTTCTCTAAAAGAGCAAAACCAGCCGTATCTGAATCAGCAGTTGTTACAACTGTGATATTCATACCATGGATTTGCATGATAGAATCATAGCCAATCTCTGGGAAAATTAGTTGCTCTTGAAGACCGAAGTTATAGTTACCACGACCATCAAAACCATTTCTTGGAACACCACGGAAATCTTTTACACGAGGAAGTGCAATAGATACTAGACGATCAAGAAAGTTATACATATTTTCACCACGAAGTGTAACACGAATACCAACTGGCATACCTTCACGAACTTTAAAACCTGCAACAGATTTTTTAGCGATTACTGTAGTTGCTTTTTGACCAGCAATTGTAGTAATTGTATCTTCAATATTTTTAATAAGTTTGTTGTCTTTCATTGCAAAACCAGCACCAACAGAGATGATAATCTTCTCAACTTTTGGTGTTTGCATAGGATTTTTAATTCCTAAGTCAGCTTGTAATTCAGATGCTAAACCTAAATATTTTTCTTTAAAACGAGCCATCTATTATGCCTCCACTTTTCTAACATTTGAAGCGTCAATTGGCATCTCTTTATTGATGTGTCCGCCTTTCGTGTTCTCTTCAGTTGGTTTAATCGCTTTCTTAGCGATTTTACAACCCTCTACGATAACCTTGTTTTTCTTAGGCATAACTGCTAAAACAGTAGCCTTAGTTCCACGATCATCTCCAGCGATAATTTCTACAGGTGATACTGTAGAAATTATCGCTGGAGATGATCGTGGAACTAA
>JAGGWE010000046.1 GCA_021157665.1 Sulfurimonas sp. | reverse complement strand
GTAGATGAGATGAAAAAAATCTCTAAATATGCCTTAGAACATAATGCTGAGATTCGTATTGGGATTGACCAAAACATTTATCTACTTGGGCTTAAAGATAAAATCACACCTTTTGAATCACCAAAAGAGAGTGCAACAGTTCTGGCATGTGCTGGTAACTTATGCCCTTATGCAGTTTGGAGCATCAAAAATGAAACGTCATACCTTCCTCTATCAAAAATAAATGAGCATGGTATTCAAGTTGGTTTTTCTGGTTGTGCTAAAGGTTGTGGAAGACATTACCACACAGATATTGGACTAATTGGGCTTAAAACAAATAATTTTGGCGATACAGATAGTGGAGCAAGAGTATTTTTAGGTGCTGTTCATACAACAGGTTCAACAGTTGGACGAATGATATTTTCTATGGTTCCTCTTGTTCATCTAAATGATACACTTTTACTAATTATCAAAATATATGAACAAAGTGGACATAAAGATTTTGAAGAGTTTGCACACCATGTTTTAAGTAAATTTTCTTCAGAGTTTATTGCTATCTGGCTTTTAGCAAATTTATCTACAAATCAAACACTAGACTTACCTATACAAAAAGATATAAATTCATTTGAAGAAGCTAGTTTTGAGATTGAAAAAGAACAACTTTTAAAATATTTTAATGAAGTGGATTTTTTAGAACCGATGGAAGAGAGATTTTTTAACTCTATAAGTGCAATGAGTAAAAAATTATGGACTGTAGCAGGAGAAGACCCCCACTACAAACCAAAACTAAATAGAACTAACTACCGTTAACACTACAATTTATCAGGTGTTAAACCGACTTTTTCAAGGAAATGACGAAGATTTACAATTGAATCTTTAGATAACTCATTTCTATGAGAAAGTGATAAAATAAACTCATCTTTACCAACAAAAATCTTCGCCTTATGTTGTTTTGTTAAATCAATTTTAGCACCATAATGCTCCAATGCCGAAATCATCTTCTTTGCATCAATATTTCCAGAGATGGGATGCTCAAATAATTTTTCTATTTTTGCTTTATGTTTTTGACTCATATAAACCCTTTTTTATAATTTCTACCTATAGTTCATTATACTACTTATTTTATAAAAATGGGTGTAAGATCAAAAACTGTTAGTCTTATTTTAAGGGGTTTCTAGCTGTAATGAAAAAAGTTTTGAAAAATCATTAAATGGCATTGCTTGATAAGAGTAATATCCCTGATATATATTACATGTACTTTTTTGAAGCATTTGTAGTGTTTCAATATTTTCTACACCTTCGGCAACAACTGAAAGGTTAAAGTTTTTAGCAATATCAATAATTGAATATACCAATGTAGCATCATTAATATTATTATTCATCTTCATAATAAAAGCTTGATCAATTTTTAATGAATCAAAAGGAAGCTGGCTTAGATAAGAGAGTGAAGAGTAACCTGTTCCAAAATCATCCATTGAAAATTTAAGACCAAAGTTTTTAAGCTCATTCATTTTTTTAATAGCCTCATCGATATTATTCATGATAACACCCTCTGTAATCTCTATCTCTACCCATTGAGATGGAATATCATACTTTGTTACAAGAGTTTTTATTTCTTGGCTAAAGTCAAGACCTAAGAAATGAAGACTATTAATATTAATAGCAATATGTTCAAGCATAAAACCACATGAGTTTTGACTTAATGCCTTGATATCTTTAATAACAGTTTCCATTATCCAATGGCTTAACTCAACTATATAACCACTCTCTTCAGCAATGCTGATAAACTTTTCTGGTGATATCATCCCTTTTGTTGGATGTTTCCATCGAATTAATGCTTCAGCTGCTATAATTTTTCCACTTTGGACGTCTACCTGGGGTTGATAATACATAGCCAATTCATTATTCGCAATAGCTTTCCGTAAATCATTATCTATGCTAATAAACTCTGCTACATTATCACCCATATCTTCTTTATAAAACATTATGGCATTGCGTCCACTTCGTTTTGCTTCATACATCGCTGTCTCAGATCGTTTAAGTATATCATAAGAGGTGTCATTATTACTATTAAAGAGGTGAACACCGATAGAAGCACCAATATGATAATCTTCACCAGCTATTTTTAAAGGTCTTGTGAAAATTTGAAGAATTCTTTTTGCATAATCTATTGATTCTTGATATGAAAGATCATAATTATCAAAAAGTTCAGGTATTAAAATTGAGAATTTATCACCACCTAATCTTGCAAATGTATCATCACTGCGTATAGCTTTTAGTATGCGTTTTGTAACTTGTTTTAGTGCAGAATCACCTTTATCATGCCCAAAAGTTTCATTCAATTTTTTGAAATTATCTAAATCAATATACAAGATTGCTGCAAAATAATTATGCGCATTATTAAGTTTGATAGCCTTATCTATATTATCCATCAACAGTGTACGATTTGGAATATTTGTAAGCATATCATAATAAACATTGCGTATCATATTCTCTTTAGCATTTACCTCTTCAGTGATATCTTTTAAAATAGTTATTCCACCTTTTATGTTATTGTTAGCATCTAAAAGGGGAACAGTATTTAAATCCACATATAACTGAGTATTCGTTATCAAAGAACTATAGGGCCCTCTATAGGAACCCACTTGATTATCAAATACACTACTATAACTACTAATAAGTTCTTTATTAGTAGTATTTAAGAGGGAATAATTAATAAGATCTTCTTTATATTCCGAACCATTTAATTCTGCAAAGCAGATATTAGAATCTAGTATCTCAAATTTTTCATTATAATAAAAGATACCAACAGGTGCTCTTTCAAAAAGAGAAAAAAAACGTTCCTTCAAAAGATCATGAGACTGCTTAGCCACAATAAATTCTTGATGTTCTTCAAGTGAACTATTGATAACATTACCAAAATACCTACTAATTATTATAAGAATTATCATTAATGAAATTACAAGGAAACCTAAGTTTGTATATTGTTTTTCACCTATTATCATCAATTGTATTAAAAGTGGAGTAAAACTAAAGAGTGTATATAACAATTGTAACTCTTTTTTAGCTGCAATATTACCCATAGAAGTAAAGCTTATAGCAAAAATAAAAAGAATCATAATCATTATATTCATAGTGTCACCAAAAGGGAATAGTAAGAGAGCACTACTACCCCAAATAACAGATGTCAACAGTACATCAGAATAAAATCTATGTGTCCAAATTTTATTATCACGCATCTTATTTTGTTCATTCTCTTGCTTAAATTTATAGTAATGATAAAATCTGTATAAGAAAAATACAACATTTATACTTAGCCAAATAATTAAATTATAAGTATCAACAGCACCAAATAATAAAGCACCAAAGAGTAAACCACCAAGCAAGTGACCTATTAATATAGTCGGCATAGATAGATAAAAAAATGTTAATCTATCATAAGCCTTATGATCACTTGCATCATCTAAATTTTCCATCAACATCCCCGAAAAAATATAAGTTTACACTATGGTAACAAAGTTTAAATAAATTATATATTAACTTTTATAGTGAAATAGCTATCAAAATTTAAAAATTACACTTTAGATTTAAATTTTGGGCTATTAACTGTAAGTACCTATTTTATCTATTATCTTTCTCATCCCCTTAAAAATAAGAGTTTCATCAATCCTGGCATTTGGAAATATTGCATTTAATTTATTAGCATCTCCACCTGTTAAGTATATATCTTTGGCATGTGAGACAACTTCACTATAAAGTATTTTAAGATAGCCATAACTTATAGCATCTTGAGAATTTTTTGGTAATTTACTTAAATCTAAATCATAATTAAATTGATAATTTAAAGCAGATGAGATAGTTTTGTATATTTGACTCATAGCCTTAGTTCCAGGATAGATAAACCCACCTTGAAAAACACCATTTTCAACTACATCAACAGTTATAGCACTTCCAGCATCAACAATCACACCCTCACTTATAGCTTCACATGCCACAATTCTATCTATTCCCATTGTATCGTAGTAGGAACTCATATCCACATGCCGAGATAAATCTATCCAGTTTGCTAAATTATCTAAAATCTTCTTGGCATGTGGGTTTACACAAATATAATAAACCCTCTGGGTTATGGCATGTGGATTAAAGGTTTTTACACTCTGTTTATAATCTCTATCTCCATCAAGAAAATGATAAGAGGTATTACCGACATCACAAAGAATCATTACTGAATTTTCCATCCAGATTGTTTAAATGCTTCTTTAGCTTTTGAACATAATGGTGCATCTATAAAAATAACTTTATGTTTAAAATTATGGTCACATAAAACAGTCAGTTTCCCATAAATCTCTTGAAATTTATGTACATCTTTCATCAATAACCTACTCTTTTGACTAACAGCAAATATTGCCCAAAAATAGCCACCAATATCAGTTGCTTTATAGATTCGTATCTTATTTCTAATCCCTAACTCTTTTGGAGTTATCTCTTGCATTTTTTTATAAATTTTCCCTTTTGAACGAAGAGAATCAACTACCATTTGCATATCTATATTAAGTCCTTAGTCATAAATAACTCCTTATTTAAATTCTAACTCTATCTTCTAATGCTCTTGTTAATGAGAGCAAATCAATATTTTCTAAACTAACACCAGTTGGAACACCCTGTGCAATTTTTGAAAAACTTATATCAAAATCACTAAGTTTATCCTCTATGTATAAAATTACAGCATCATTTGCGATTGATGGAGTGATTGCAAAAACTATTTCACTAATACCACTATTAACAATTTCTAATAACTGAGATATAGTATATTCATCTAATGCATCTAAAACAAAATACTTCCCATCAAACAAACCATTTTCTTCTAAAAGCAGTATATCTTTTGCATTTTCAACTATACAAAGAAGTGTGTCATCTCGTCTCTCATCTGTACAAATAAAACAGAGTTCATCTTCACTCATTCCACCACAACAACTACATTTTTTTAAGGTTCCAAGGGCATCTTCAATCGCATTTGAGATTTTCATTCCTACAAAACTATCATTCATAACCATAAAATAAGCCAAGCGAGTAGCTGATTTTTTACCAATAGTTGGCAACTCTTGAAGGGCATCTACAAGACGATTAAATTTATCTAAAGAGTTATTCATATCTTAGATTCTTCTTTCTTTTTTGGAAGCAATATCCAAAGTTTTAGTGGGGATTTTAACTCACCTGCTATATTCATAGCATCTTTTCCATAACCTAAAAACATATCAGCCCTAACTGCACCCTTAATCGCCCCACCAGTATCTTGAGCCAACACTATTTTACTAACATTTTCACCTTTTATATCAGCATTTAAATACAACATACTTCCAAGTGGAATATAGCGTCTATCAACTGCAATTGAACGCATAGGAGTTAAGCAAAGTCCAAGAGAACCAGAAGCTGATTTTTTTCTTTGTTTAAAATATACTACCGATTTATTATAGTTTAAAACCTCATTCACTCTCAAAGGATTTCTATCTAACCAAGCTCGGATAGTTTGAAGAGAAACCTCTTCTAATTCTAAAGCACCAATTTTTACAAGATATTTTCCAATCGCTCTGTATTTATGCCCATTTTGATTACCATAACCTATAAAGATTGTTTTTCCATCTCTAAGAGTAACTCTTCCCGAACCTTGAATCTCTAAAAAAAATAGATTAATTTTAGAATCTGTAAAACAGATTATCTTAGCTGGGATATGCTTTGAAGCACTCTCTTTTCTTGTATCATAGGGGATAAGTTTATTACCCTTTAGTTTACCTCTAAGTCTATAATGTTTAAGATCTGGATAGATTGAGCTTAAATCTACAATTATTAAATCTTCTGGAGTTTCATATATAGGGTATTTAAATATTTCTGTTTTTTTAAGAGAACCTTGCAATTCTGGTTCATAATAACCAGTTAAAAGCCCCTCCCCTTTTAAATTTTTTGTATATATTTTATATGGTGAAAACTCTTGCTGAATAAATAATTTCGCATCTTTTGTATTTTCTGCTTTTTTACATATTTCTTTATAAATCTTTTTTGTTTTTTTACTCTTACAGCTATTTAAAAAATTGCTAAGTGCCTCATCATAATTCTCTTTATCCCAATTTGGCAACTCATCAAAACCACTCTCAACAAAATGAGTTTTAGGTACTTGTGGCTCTTTTGAACAACCTAAAAACAGTAAAATAGTAATAGTTATAAATATAGTTAATTTCATAAATATAATTATACATAAAAATAAACTATAAAAAAGGTATAATTTCAAAAAAATTTAGGAAAATATTAAATAATGGAAGATTTAAGCTATTATGAAATTTTAGAAGTCTCACAAAGTGCAGACAAAACAACTATAAAAAAAGCCTACAGAGCAATGGCAAAAAAATATCATCCTGATAAAAATGCTGGTGATGCTGATGCAGAACACAAGTTTAAACTTTGTAATGAAGCTTACCAATGTCTAAGTGATGATAAACAAAAAAGTATTTATGATAGATATGGTAAAGAGGGGCTACAAGGGATGGGTGGCGGAGGTCGTCAATCTTCTGGTGGTTTTGAAGACTTAGGCTCTATGTTTGAAGATATGTTCAGTGGATTTAGTGGAGGTGGTGGAAGTCGTCGCCGTCAAAACCCAGCAGATATGGATAAATATCCACTTGATATGAATGTAGATATGACTATCTCTTTTCAAGAAGCTATTTTTGGATGTGAAAAAGATGTTGAGTTCAGATACAAAAAAGCTTGTAAAGATTGTAAAGGTACTGGTGCTAAGGATGCTAAACTTTCAACTTGTAAACAGTGTAAAGGTCAAGGTCAAGTTTATGTAAAACAAGGTTTTATGACTTTTTCTCAAACTTGTCCTGCTTGTAATGGTCTTGGAAGTGCTCCAGCTGAGTCATGTAAAAGCTGTAAAGGTAAGGGTTATGAAGAGGTAAAAGAAACGGTAAGCATAAAAATTCCTGCTGGAATCGATTCTGATAATCGCCTTAGAGTTTCAGGAAAAGGAAATATTGGTAAAAAAGGTTCTCGTGGTGACTTATATGTTACTTTTAGAGTTAAAGCTGATCAACATTTCCAAAGAGATGGAAATGATGTTTATATCGCTATCCCTGTTTTCTTTACACAAGCTGTAGCTGGAGATAGTGTTACCATACCTTCACTTACTGGTGAACTAGAATTAAAACTTGATATTGGAACAAAAGACAAACAACATTTCACTTTTAGAGGTGAAGGTATCGCTGATGTTCATGGTCATGGAAAAGGCAATTTAATTGCTCAAGTAAATATAACTTATCCTAAAAAACTAAACAACGAACAAAAAGAGTTACTTGAAAAACTACAAGACTCTTTTGGTATTGCTGAATCTAAACCTCATGAGGGTGTACTAGACTCTGCAATTGATACAATGAAAGGTTGGTTTAAATAAACCAACCCTAATATCACAGAATGTTAAGCTTCTCTTTTTTACTACTAATTTTAACTATTTCTTTTTCTTAGAAATTCTCTCTGATTTATCTTTTTTCTTATAAGACTTAATATTTTTTTTGATATCTTGTTTTAGCTCTTTTTTAAGCATAGCCTTTAACTCTTTTCTTACGATTTTTCTAATCTCTTTTTTATCAATCATCTTCTATCCTTTATTTTAAATATATTTAATCATAGTTTAATATAGCTTAATAAAACTATAAAATGTTCCTAAACTGCACCAAGAGTATCAAACTAATAGGTTTTATAACTCCTTAGATACAAATTCATAATAATCTTTTTTATTATGAAAATATATCACAACATCTAAATCTACCTTTAATTTTTTGAACATACTTTTTATCATTAAAAACACTTTCTCTTTCTTTAGTCCACCTACTCCACACCCCAGCAATAGTATTACTACATTGTCTATCATAAAATCAATTCTATATCAAACTAACTTAAAAAAGAGTTTTAAAAGTACTCTAGTGTTATACTTGAGCATTATGAATCGTCTATTTTTGGCTCTAAAAGCCCAACTACATGACTATCACAAACTACAAACAGGCTTTCGAGGAGTTATAAATGGTCGTTGGGTGGCTAAGGAAAATCTACATATAACTATTTGCTACTTTGGTGACAATTATAGTATCGATGAACTCTTAGAAAAATTACCGGCAGTAGTTGAGAAGGTTGAACCTTTATCCATAAAATCTCTTGGATATTTTGAACACAATAATATCCTTTATGCAAAAGTTCAAAGTAAAAAACTTGAGACGCTTCAAGCCTCCATAAGTGATT
>JAGGWE010000199.1 GCA_021157665.1 Sulfurimonas sp. | reverse complement strand
TGAGTCCAGATATTCACTCTATGAAAATAGATGTTAGTGTTAAAGATGGTATTGTTGAGCTTTTTGGTAGAGTACAAAGTAGTTATGAAGCACAAGAAGCTATGCAAATTGCACTCTCCACAAAAGGTGTATTAGCAGTTAAATCATTTTTTATGATTGAACGATAATATAAATGGGCAACAAAAGCTATATTGCCCATATTTTAAATATACTTTTGTTATTATGTTTATATCAATAGATTAAATTCACTAGGAGAGTTAAATGCAATGTTAAAGATTAATGAAAAATCCACTATATCTTTAATAGCTTATATACTTATAATTATCGCATCTTTAAAGTTAGGGGGTGGGTTTATTTTACCATTTTTGATGGCGTTTTTCATCTTTATTATTTTTTTACCATTAATAAATAAGTTAAACTCATTTTCTATACCAAATGTAATCAGTTCATTAATTGTATTCAGTATCATTGTAGTTATCATATTTTTACTCATTTCATTTATAGTATCTTCAAGTAATGATATTGTAAAGAATATACCTTTATATCAAGAAAAATTTCATCAATTAACTCCTCAAATTATTGCATTTTTTGAACAATTTAAGATCTCTTTGAAGTGGAGCCATATAATAAACTTGATTGAACCTGCAAAAGTTATAAATCAAATAACAATATTTTTTAAAGGTATGGGCAATATTATCCTAAATCTTTTTTTAACACTTTTTTTAGTTATATTCTTATTATTAGAATCATCTATGATTTCTAAAAAAGCATTTTATTTAGCTAAAACAAAGCAACAAAAAGAAAAACTAAAACTATTTTTAAAAAGTATAAATAGGTACTTTATACTTAAAACATTTACATCAGCACTTACTGCTTTATTTATCTGGATAATGCTTAAATATTTTAATCTTCAATACGCTTTTATTTTTGCTGTTCTTGCTTTTTTACTAAATTTTATTCCAAGTATAGGTTCTTATATAGCTTCTTTTCCTCCCTTATTTATATCGATATTACAGTTAAATATACTTGATACAATAATAATTGCTATAGGTTATTTAATTATAAATAATTTAATTGGAAGTTTTCTTGAGCCTAAAATAATGGGAAAAGATTTAGGATTATCAACTTTTATTGTTTTTGTTTCTATGGTTATTTGGGGATGGATTCTTGGTCCATTAGGGATGCTCCTTGCTGTTCCTTTAACTATAGCAATTAAAATAGCTTCCCAAAATAGTGAAAAGTATCATTGGTTGTCCGTTGTATTAAGTGATAATATAAAAGGAAAAATTTAATGAAAAGAATTGTTTATCTTGGAGTTTTTTGTTCCATACTTAGTTTTGGCAGTTCGTTAGAAGAAACGATAATTTTAAGTGAGCAAAACCCATCTATTAAAGCTGCTATGCAAAAAGCTAAAGTTTATAAAAAATTACATGATGCAACACAATCTGGAAACTACCCTTCACTAGATTTTTCATATGGAGCAACTTATCTTAATGAAAATCCAGTTATGTATTTTGGAGGGGCTACCGTACAGGTACAATCAAAGAATCTTTATACCGGTGCTATTAAACTAACATATCCCCTTTTTACTGGATTTGCTATTAGCTCTCAAATAGATAAATCAAAATTTCGCATGAATAGAGCTTCACTTGAAGCTGATGATGCCAAACGAAATTTATATATGGGTGTTGTACAAGCATATACAGCTGCATTTAGTTTAAAACATCTTATAATTTCAGAGCAAAAGGTATGCTATGCATCCAATACTAGACTGGTTGTCATATCTATCACCACTTCGCTATTATATAGAGGGGGGTACACAAAGTATTTTTTTTAGAGGTACAGATGTTTTTGATTTATGGCCATATTTTTTAGGTGTAATATCATTAGGTGCTTTTCTTTTTTGGTTTGGTGTACGCAAAATCGGAAAATTATTTTAAATTAAACAATATAAGGATTAAAAAAATGAAACAAAAAATTACAAAGCTATTGCTTCTCTTCTCTTTAACATTAAATGCTGACCAATTCTCATTTTTATTTTATAATGATGCTTTTAGTGGGACAGATAGACATTTTACAAATGGGATGAACTTAAGTTGGATTGATGATTCACTTGGAGATATAGAAGAGACTAAATCCAACAGTTATAGTGATTTCGTATATAATGTAGTCGATGCACTTCCTTTAAATATAATGAACAACACAAAAAATCATAATGCAGGAATAAGTTTAAGCCAAATTATAATTACACCAGATGATATATCAAAATCACAAGCACAATATGATGATATGCCATATGCTGGACATTTAGCATTGGCATTTTATATGTTTGAATGGGACAGTGAAAGTTTTAAAGAGTTTAGAGTGGAACTTGGTGTTGTTGGAAAAAAATCAGGAGCGGAGTTTGCACAAAAAACTCTTCATTCTATTCTGAGCAGTGCCAAAGACCCAAAAGGCTGGGATACTCAACTAGGGACTCAATATACTGCAAACGCACTTTTTAGATATGGGGAAATAAGTTGGCAAGATAATAGTGCATCTAATCTAAGCATGGATTGGTTTAATCATTTTGGAGTACAAGCTGGTAACTTTGTTACAGATGTATTCGGGGGAAGTATATTTAGAATAGGTAATAATTATGTTAGAAATTTCAACTTACACTATCCGTATTTAAAAGAAGAAGCTTCATTATTGCGTTTAGACAATAAGCATCGAGGTGTAGGTTGGTCTTTAAATGCAGGAATTAATACAGAGTTATTAGCTTATTCATATATTTTAGATGAGGCTAAAAAAGAGGGGTATTCAACCGACAAAAATATAGTAAATATTGCATTGTATGGTGGAGCAGATTTATACTATGAAGAGCATAAGCTTACATTCTTTTATCAAGCTCAATCCCCTTATAGTAAACAAGATAATACAATAGAAACATTTGGTGGGTTAATATACTCATTTCAGTTTTAAGAGCTTATACCCACTACAAAAACTTTTTTATAACTTTTTGTAGGGAAATATAATCTTTTTTGCTAACTTTAATTCCTAAAAGTTCAATCTCTTTTATTAAAGTTTGAATTAGTATATCAAACTTATTCTTTAAAATTTCACTAAGTCCAATTTTCACACTTTGAATATCATCGGGAACTATTGCAAAGATTGTAACTTCAGCCTTTTTATCATATAGTTCACATATCTCTAAGATCTGAACAACTTCCACTTCATGGGCTGTTTTTTTATAAGTTCCACTTTCAAGTAACTCATCTGATGGGATTATATATATCTCTCCAGCTTTATCATTAGTTGAGATAGTATCAATGAGAAATACATTGTCGTATTCTAAAAAATACTCAGCAAGGTTAAACCCTAAAGTGCCACCATCCAATAGTTCTAATTCTGGAGTAAATTCAAAATTTTCTTTTAAATATTTTATAGCGATAACACCTATACCATCATCACAAAACAGTAAGTTTCCGATACCTATAACTATACTTTTATTTTGCATCTACTTAACTCTTTACCATTTGCATCTATCACATGAACTGCACATGCCAAGCATGGATCAAAAGAGTGTAACACTCTTAAAACTTCAAGTGGTTTAGAGGTATCTTTTATCTTCAAACCAACTAAAGCCTCCTCATAAGCACCTCTCACTCCATCAAAGTTTTTTGGAGTTGCATTCCAAGTTGTTGGAGCAATAACTGAAAAGTTTTCAATTTTTGCATCTTTTATCTTTACAAAATGGCTCAAAGTCCCACGAGGAACTTCAAAAAATGCTCTCCCTTTTACATCTTTTTTTAAAGAATTAAAATCAAACTTCACCCAAGTATCTGTGTCATAATATTTTATATTTTGAATCAAACGAGAAACAAGTTTAAAAATATATTCACAAATATATCCTGTCTCAATAGCCCTAGCCCCATTTCTACCAACTGTTGTAGATAAGTCAATCAGTTCTAAATCAGTATCTTTTAAAAACTCATCTACAAAAGATTTTATAAGAGTATTATCTTTTTTATAACTTATCAAAACCCTTGCAAGTGGTCCAGTTTCCATAACCTTACCATCATATCTTGGAGCTTTTATCCATGAATATTTATCATCATTTTTTGCAGTTTTCAAAGAGCCATCTTCATTTAAATCTGTATAGCAAACCTCATTATCTATCGCCTCATCTTTATACCAAGCACGGTCTATCTCTTCTGTTATTTTAGACTCATCAAAATCTTCTATATTTTTAAAATTATGATTATAAATCACACCATCACAAAATAGTTTTCTATCATTAAACTCATATCCACCAACTGACATAAAATTACCATTTGCACGACCAATTCCAGCTTTTATCTCATCTCTATAAGCGATGGCTAAAAGTTTAGCATCTGGAAGATAAGCACGGTCTATAAAATCTTTTGCCTCTTTAATGATAAAAAGATAATCATTTAATCTCTGAGGATTTAGCATATCAGCAACACTAGTTACTCCACCAACTACTATACTTTGAGGATGTGGTGTTTTTCCACCAAAAATAGCAACAGCCTTGCTAATATTTGTTTGAAATTTTAAAGCCTCTAAATAATGAGAAATCATAATCAAGTTTTGTTCAGGACTTAGTTTATAATCACTATGCCCCCAATACCCATTAGAAAATGGTCCCAGTTTTCCAGCCTTTACAAAGTTAGCTAGTTTTTCTAAAACTACCTCATAGTGAGAATGAGAATTTCTAAAAGGTTTCTTATGATATTTATGTGCTTCTTTAGAAGTAAGTTTTGCATCTGCATTTAAAGCAGATGTAATATCTACGAAATCCAAAGAGTGAAGATGGTAAAAGTGAACTACATGATCTTGGATAAAAAGAGCCATCGCCATTAAATCTCTGATAATCTCAGCATTTTTAGGCAATTTTAAAGCATAAGCATCCTCAACAGATGAAACTGCTGCACGAAAATGTGAATTTGTACAAACACCACAAATTCGACCTGCTAAAAGTCCTGCATCTCTAGGGTCACGATTTTTTAAAATAATCTCTATCCCACGAAAAAGCTGTCCACTTACAAAAGCATCTTTGACAACTCCATCTTCACCCACCTCAATCTCAGCTCGTAAATGCCCTTCGATTCTTGTAATAGGATCAATTACAATCTTTTTAGTTTTCATTATTCTCTCCCTCTTTATACTTTCTCTCATTTGCAAACTTATCTACAAAACCAATCTCTACACAGCCCATACAACCATGTCCAGCTTGAACAGGCCAACTCGTACCACTATTAAACTTCATTGTAGGGCAGTTTACATTTGTGAAAGGTCCTTTACATCCCATCTCAAAAAGACAATAACCTTTTTTAGCACCCTCATCTCCCCACTCTTTAACAAACTCTCCAAGTTCATAATGACCTCTTCTCTCACAATTATCATGAACTCTCCCCTCATAAGCCCAAAGTGGACGGTTAAACTTATCAAGTGCAGGTAACTCTTCAAACATTATATATGAGAGTAAAGTTCCTACAATATTTGTCGGATTTGTTGGACACCCTGGAAGATTTATGATGTCATCTCTTTTTAGTGCCTCAGATACCCCAACTGCTCCAGTTGGATTTGGCTTAGCTGCT
>JAGGWE010000214.1 GCA_021157665.1 Sulfurimonas sp. | reverse complement strand
GGAATTAAAGCACCCTCTGCTATATAAAACTCTTCACTATAAAAACTAACTCTATTTGTGATATATTCAAAAGGCTCATTCTTGGCTCGTCGATTTACCCATTCAAATAACTCATCAAAATTTTCAACTTCTCTGTTTTGATTTGTGATTAACCAAAGTTCATCTACATCTAAATAAGCCATTAAAAGTAATTGAGCTTCTCTTGATGCTCTTGGAATATGTTCTTTTAATCTTTGAGTTATCTCTTGTAAAACTTCTTTTACTATCTGTTTTTCTTTCATCTCGTCTCTTAAAATATTATTTTTTTACCCATTGCTGATAAATTTATTTTATCAACATACTTTACACTAAAAGGTATTGTTAAAACACCATAGCACTCATTTATTTTATCTTTTATTACACTCTTTTTTATCTCTTTTTGGGCTTGAAAAGTTATCAAAATCTGCTCACTTCTAAGTAACTCTTTTTTATATACTAACTCTACAATAGCTTTTTTAATCTCAGGGATAGATTCCAAAAGATTTTCTATTGCTATGGCAGAGATTCGTTTTCCTGCTATTTTAATTATTTTATTACCTCGACCAAGAAGAATAAAACCATCATCATCTAACTCAATAATATCTTCAGTGATAAAGGGCTGATTTAACTCTTTAAAACCACCATCAAGAATATTTTTAGATATAAATGGGGAACTTACACTTAATTTATCATCTATACTTTTCACTTCAACATTTTGTAAAGGTATCCATTTCGTACTTGAACCAAATTTATATGCAATACCACCAGTTTCAGTTGAACCAAAAAGTTGCATCAATGTTGTTTGATACTTATTTTCAAATTCAAAAACAGCATCACTCTCAAGAGGTCCAGTTGAAGATATAAAAAGAGAAGAGCTTAAATCTACACTATCACTTAATTTAGAAAGTGCTTTTATAAATACAGGAGTTGTAATCACTAAAGTTTCACCACAAGATGTCTCTTCTAGTAATTCATATGGTAAAAAATCATCCTTAACAATCAGTTCTACATCACCAAGATATAAGGGTAAAAGTAAACCTGCCAAAACACCATAAATATGAACAAAGGGAACTGTTGCCACAACTCTTTTTATTTTATACTTTAGTAAAAGATTTTTTAAAACCTCAATCTCACTTAAAAGATTATCTCTACTTTTAAAAGCACCTACTGGAAAACCACTACTTCCAGATGTAAAAAAAAGTAACTGAGCATCTAAATTTTTTATATCATCAACAAGATTTATATCATTTTGATTGTGAAACTCTAAAAGTTGCTTATGATTTGCATCAAATAAAACCATTTTTTGTCCACTAACAAAGAGGGGTAAAAACTTTTTAATATATTCTAATTTATTTGATGAACTGATAAATTTATAGTTTTTACTTGTCTCTACTTCAAAATCAAATTCTAGCATCTCTATAGAATTATCTGGATGAATATACTTTAAAATCACTTCATAACCTTTATAAGAAAAAATATACAAAAAATACCTAAACTAATCACAAGACCAATAGAACTTAAGGCTGTAATTGAACTAAAAACAAGCACTCCAAAAGCTCCAAATGTACTCAATAGTGAGTATTTTATAGCTAACATTGTACTAGTGATTTTCTTTGTATTACTCATATATATTCCATAGTCTATACCTATTGCGATAAGAATTATAAACGCAAAGATATGCATAATATTTATATCAAAAAGAGTAACCAAAAATGCAAGAGTAAAACTTAGTGGAAAAAGTATATAGTTGATTGCATAAAAAAATCTTTTTCTTACACTAATAATCAACAATAAAATAATTATACTCATCACAAAGATAGAATATATAGCTATATCTTGATACATTTTATCTGCAACTTTACTAAACATATCTTTTACATTTATACTACTCACACCCTCTTGCTTGAGTGCTTCATTTACATCATCAACCATGGCCATAGTATAATAATTATCTTCATTTTTATATATAGATAAACCATAAGAGTTAAATATATCAAGGTTTTTAATTTCGCATGATGGCATGTGGGATCTAAACTCATAAGCCTCACTAAAATAAGAATCCCTAAAACCAACTTTTAAAGCTTCTTCATTTAATATCTTATTTAATCTATCAAAATCATAATTTTCTAATAATTTTTTTCTTTTTAAACACTCATCTTTATCTAAAACAAAAGAGGCTAAAGAGAAAGAATTTTTTTGCCTCTTTTGTAAAATATGAAGAGTTTTTAAAAGTTCATCTTGGCATGTGGCTTGAACAATAACTGGCTGTAATTTAGTTTGAGAACTCTCTTTAAATATCTTCTCAATATTATAAAGTTTTGTATTTTGATAGTCTAAATTTCTAATATTGTTATCAAGTTTTATATTTAAAAAGCTATATGATAAAAAAAGTGATGATACTATCAAAAATATATATGAAGGTATTTTAGAGTAGGACTTAACGGTTAATGAACCTTGTTCATACTCTCTTAAATCTAAATGCTTAAATACAAAAGTAAAAATAATATATGCAAAAGATAAAGAGAGCAGTGAAAAAAAGCTAATCTGAGAGATAAGAGTTACTGGGATAAAAGAAAAAATCGCAAAAGCACTAAGAGTTGTTAAAAATCCATAAAGTACATTTTTATCTACTCTCTTTTTAGAACTATAAAAATTATGAAAAT
>JAGGWE010000022.1 GCA_021157665.1 Sulfurimonas sp. | reverse complement strand
GATCAATGGTATTCACTTTTAAAATCAGTTGCACTTCATTGTGATGCAAAGGTTATCTTTGTAAATCGTGTAGGTTTTGAAGATGGACTTGGTTTTTGGGGAGGGAGTTGTATTGTTAATAAGGCTGCAAAAGTTATACATAAATTACCCCACTATAAAACTCACATAGAAACATTTGAAATAAATAAATAGGAAAATATATATTATGAAAATAGCGATTATGGGTGCAATGCCAGAAGAGGTAGCACCAATTTTAGAGAAATTAGGTGAGTATAAAACTACAGAGTATGCAAACAACAAATACTATGAAGCAACCTACAAAGGTGTTGATTTAGTTATCGCTTATTCAAAAATTGGTAAGGTGTTTTCAACTCTTACTGCTACTACAATGATTGAACATTTTGGATGTGATAGATTACTTTTTTCTGGAGTTGCAGGTGGAATTAATCCAACTCTTAAAATAGGTGACTTAATTATTGCAACTAAACTTTCTCAACATGATTTAGATATTACTGCTTTTGGACATCCATTTGGTTTTGTTCCTGAGGGTGCTGTTTTTGTTGAGACTGATAAAGATTTAATCTCTTTAGGTAAAACGGTTGCAAAAGAGATGGGTAAAGATATTCAAGAGGGAATAATCGCTACTGGTGATCAGTTTGTTCATAATGAAGAGAGAAAAAATTGGATTGAAGATACATTTAAGGCTGATGCATTAGAGATGGAAGGTGCTTCTGTTGCTGTTGTTTGTGATGCTTTAAATATCCCATTTTTTATTCTTCGTGCTATTAGTGATACTGCTGATATGGATGCCAGTTTTTCTTTTGATGAGTTTATGGAATCTAGTGCAGTTGAAAGTGCAGAATTTGTAATGAGAATGGTGGATAAGATTGTCGATTAAACTATCTAAAAAAATCATGTCAAAACTTGGCAAAACAAATGCTGAGTTTGAGCTGATAGAAGAGGGTGATAAAATTCTTGTTGGGCTTAGTGGTGGTAAAGATTCACTTACTATGATTCATGCGATGAAAGAGCAACAAAGACGAGCTCCTTTTAAATTTGAGTTTATCGCAGTTACTATCTCTTATGGGATGGGTGAAAATTATGATGCCCTTCATCAACATTGTGAGGAACATAATATCCCACATGCCACAGTTGATACAAAAGTCTATGAATTAGCAAAAGAGAAAATTAGAAAAAACTCATCATTTTGTAGCTTTTTCTCAAGAATGAGAAGAGGGTACTTATACACTGCTGCGTTAGAACATGGATGCAACAAAGTTGCTCTTGGTCATCACATGGATGATGCTGCAGAGAGTTTCTTTATGAACTTTATATACAATGGTCAGATGAGAAGTTTAGCTCCAAAATACAGAGCTGAGAATGGTTTAATCGTTATTCGTCCTCTTATTCAAATGAGAGAAAGACAACTTCGTGCATTTGTTGATGATAATGGTATAGATGCTATTGGTGATGAGACCTGTCCAGCTATGAGATTTGATGTAAAAATGCCACATGCCAGAGAAAATACTAAGAAGATGTTAGCAAGTATGGAAAAAGAGTATCCCTCTCTCTTTACAAGTATGAATGCTGCTTTTAAAAATATATCTGTTGATAGTTTTTTTGATAAAGAGAGATTTTCTATTTAGATTTTTAGTTTTTCTTCATCTTTTTTAATTTGAACCTCTTTTGTTTGAAGAGTTTCATTTTTTAGATTCTCTAAAAACTCTAAAATATTTTCTTGATAAGAGATTGTATCTTCATCATAAGTTAATGGTAATAGTTGTTTAAGTTCTTTTGTATTAATTTTTTTAGCGTATCTTGGAACTATTTTCAACTCTTTTTGGATGCTTGCTATTAAAATATCAATATCTAGCCCATTGTTTTCTCTAACTTTAGTTACTTTTTCTTTTGTTGTAATCATAAGAAGATTTGCTCTTTCATCATCATTATTATAAATATTTAAACCAATATCTTTTACAATAACATAACTTTCAACAGTTGATTCTTCATTTGCTGCAATAATTAGTGCAAAGATTTTTGCACGAAAATCTAAAGAACCATGATGATGAACAAAAAATTCACGAAAGGCACTAAAAAAATGGTGTTTTAATCTAAAACTTAATCTCATATGAGTTCCTTATGTGGTATTATACATCTTTGATTTTAAATAAAGTGTAAAAAATGATAAATGAAGAAGATTATGAAATTTTAAAGAGTAGTTTTGTTGAGTCTCAAAGATTATTTGATAAGCTAAACAAAGTTTCCTTAAATGTTGAAAATATAAGTTTTGATGAAAGTGGGCTTTATCTTGAAGAGGAAGAGGTGTGCAAACGACATTGGTTGAAGTTAAGTTCAAAAATTGTAGATGCACTTAGTAACTCTCTTGTTGGATATAAGATAGAATTAGTTAAAAATGATAATTTAGAGAAGAGGGAACTCTCATTTAATCTAATAAAAGATAAAGAAAAAAGCAAAATAAAAGTAGATTATAGTGAAGATGATTCACTAAATATTATACAAATTAGTTAGGGAGATATTATGGGTAGAGCATTTGAATATAGAAAAGCATCAAAACTTAAGAGATGGGGAGCAATGTCTAAGTTGTTTCCAAAACTTGGTAAAATCATTACAATGGCAGCCAAAGAGGGAAGTAGTGATCCTGATATGAACTCTAAACTTCGTACAGCTATTATAAATGCTAAAGCTGAAAATATGCCTAAAGATAATATTGAAGCAGCTATAAAAAGAGCAAGTGCTAAAGACACGGCAAGTATGCTTGAGGTTAATTTTGAGGGTAAAGCACCACATGGTGTTTTGATTTTTATAGAGTGTACAACAGATAATAATACTAGAACAGTTGCTAATGTTAAAAATATTCTTTCTAAACATAAAGGTGAACTTCTTACTAATGGTTCTTTAGAATTTATGTTTGATAGAAAGGCTCTTATTGAATTTGAGATGAAAGATGATATGGATATTGAAGAGTTAGAATTAGAACTTATTGATGCTGGACTTGAAGAGATTGAAGCAGAAGATGGTGTTGCTATTGTTACTGGTGATTATACAAGTTTTGGAACTCTTACTGAGGCATTAGAGGGTATGGACATTGAGATTACTAAAGCTCATTTAGAAAGAATGGCAAATATACCTATGACTCTTAACAATGAAACTGAACAAAAAGAGATAGATAGAATTTTAGAAAAATTAGAAGATGATGAGGATGTGCAAAAAGTTTTTACAAATTTAGCATAATTTTTTCTTGGCATGGACAGGTACTTAGTATAGATGAATTCTGTAGATAAGCATTATACAAATACACTAGAGATTAAACAATCTAAATTTATAGCACATTTAATCCCATATGCCATATATGAAAAAACACTACAAGAGTTAAAAAAATCCCACCCAAAAGCAAGACATTTTGTTACAGCATATAGGTATCTTAATGAATTTAATCAAATAGTTGAACACTCAAGTGATGATGGTGAACCAAAAGGAACTTCTGGAAAACCAACTTTAATGGTTCTTCAAGGCAATGATATGATAAATAGTGCCATAATTACTGTTAGATATTTTGGTGGAACCAAACTTGGTACTGGTGGTTTGGTTCGTGCGTATAGTGATGCTACAAATTTAGTTCTAGGTTTAGCTAATCTAGTAGAGTATAAAAATGAGATAGCTAAAACTATATCTTTTGAATATACTAATCTTAGAAAAGTAGAATATGAGTGTTTGGCATGTGGAGTTGATATTGTAGAAAAAGTTTTTAGTGATAAAACTCTTTACAAACTAAAATCAGATGAAAATAGTATGAAAGAGTTTTTATCTAAAGTAGATAGGTTAGTTTATCCTCTACCTTGAACAGCATTACCTAAATCCCACATAGGTAAGAAAATACCAAGAGCAAGTAAGATAACCATACATGCAATGATAAAAAGCATAATAGGCTCAATAGCTTCACTTAAGCCATCAATAATTGCATCAAATTTCATTTTATAATATTCAGCAACTTTTTTAATCATAGT
>JAGGWE010000161.1 GCA_021157665.1 Sulfurimonas sp. | reverse complement strand
GCATATGCAGATATGATTACTAAGGCACTTAAAAAGGCTATGCCAAAAGGGAGTTTAAAAAAGTCATCTTTTAGTGATAAAAACCCTAAAAAGTCATTTGCAATTAAATTTGAAGCAGATATTGATATGGAAGAGGTAACTGATATTGAAGAGTATAAAGAGGATTTTCAAGCAGAATTTGAGGGTGAATTAGAGCCGATTGGATTTATGTTTCCAAATTTTGCAAACTTGAAAGAGGAGTTATTTGATGAGGTAGGTTATGATGTTTATGACTTTTATGATACTTACTCTATTTGTAAATTTGATGTAATTTATCCAGCTTCCCAAAAATATCCTGAAGCTGGGGCGTATGCTCCCTGTTCATTTTATATGTATAAGAAAAAAGATGAAGATAAAATACACTTAGGTTTTTTAGGTGTTGATAACTGGATAACTACTTTAGACATTGATGAACAAGAAGTAGTTAAACCACTAAGAGAGGCTCAACAGATGATAGAAGATATTGTTAATGAGTTAATTGAATAATCTAAAATAAGGGTTTAATTATGAAATTTATAGTAAATATATTACTTATTTCTATTTTTACTCTTAGTGGATATGCGTTTACTCCATCTGATAATAAAAACTTAGTTGTTGTTTATACTTTTGATGAAGAGAATGATGAAAGATTTAATGAGTTTACAAAAAAAGATTTAAAAGAGATCGGTTATTTTTTAAGTGACCCACATCATAGAGTAAATGATACTTATGAGGAAAAATTTGGAAAAACTGATTTAAGTCTTATCAGTTTTTCTTCAATTATGAATGAATCAGTAGTTCGTCCTATGTTAAATAAAGACCCACGATTTGCTGGTTTTAGCCCTTTTAATCTACTGAGTTATCGAAAAAAATCAGATATGAAGACAGTTGTTGCTCATTTAACGCCAGAAGCTATGTTAGATATATTAGAAATAGATGATAAGGTTATCAGAGATGAGTATATAGTCTCTTTTAAGCCTCTTGATGATTTAATTGAAAAAAAGTTAGGTGGTAAGAAAAGTTATTTACCTGTTAGTGGTCGTGCCGAAGATACCATGATAAATTTTGAGATACCATTTGATGAACAAGAAGATATTGATGATTTTTTTGATGAATTTCAAGAGAAGTTTGAATATGCTTTTGAGATAAAAGGTTTTGTTATTGCAGGTTTTTACGATATTAAAGAGAGTTTTAATAATGAAGAGGATGTGATGCCCAAATTTCTTTCTTTTTGGTCATATTCATTATGCCATATTCCATACTCTTATGTTATTTTTGATGGAGACAAGGCAATACCAGAAGCGGGTATATTTGCACCTTGTTCAATGTATATATATGTAAAAAAGGGTGAGAATAAGATTGTTATGGGTATGCCAACTCTTTCCTCATGGGTTTTTGCTTTAGGTATTACACAAAAAGAGAAGTTAGAATATACAAAAAAATTAGATGATGAGATAGTAAAAATAATTGAAAGCTTAGGTGGTAAGGCTATGTCTAATGGTAATCCCTTACTTTCCAAATAGTGATTATTTTCCCACATACCAAATAATATCTTGGCATGTGGAGGTTTGGCATGTGGAAGTGCTTAATTTTATTTTTTAGTATCAATTACATCTTTTGCAGATTTTAAAGCACTAGCTAAAGTTGTTCTTGCAATAGCTAAGGCTTGTTTCCCTATTCTTTTAGCTTCAATTGCTCTTGGGGATTTAAGTGCTGTATCTGCTTTTTTAACTGCTTGTACTGCAAAGCTAGAAAATCTTTTTTTCATTACATCAGCTGTCTCTTTAGAGATTCTTAGCAACTCTTGTAAATCATATTTCATATCATTATTTATACTAATTAGAGTTTCCTTAATTACTTGAGAACTTTCATCTGCTTGAGTTTGAACAACTTGTGAAAAAAGAGAGTCTGTTTGATTTAAGTCTTCAATGATAGTGTCATAATCTTCAATAAGTATATGTTTCGCTTCAATAGGGATAAACTCTAATCTTTGTTTAAATCTTGTTATTGAATGAATTAAACCACTTCTCATCCCTTTTAAAGTTGAAGTTAAAATCTCTTGTGATTTAACAGGACTAGCTTCTGCAATCTCAATTGTAGAGTGTAGGATTGTTGATAAGATTTTTCTAACTCTAATGGTATTAAGTGAACCCTCTTTAATCGCTTCATATGTTATATCTTTAATAACCTCAGCGATTGTATCATTTATCTCAGAGTCTTTATCTTTTTCAAGAGCAGTAATTATCGCTGATTCAACTATCTCACTAAGAAGATCAAATATATCAATAGTTTGAAGTTTTACTTGATGAAGCTTAGATAATGCCTCTTTATCTTCGCTCTCTAGTTGTGTTTCCATCGCATCAAAGATTTGATATTTTGATTCTTGTAAAAGTTGTCGTTTTCTCTCAAGATCTCTTTCTATCTGCTCTTTTTGAGCTAATAGAGATTCAATATCATTATGAAGAGATTGAGTTTCTATGCTTAAAACTGTATCACTAAGAGTTTTGATTTCGTGTAGAGTTAATCTATTTGCATCAATACTCCACTCTTCAACTATATGTTGTACAACATTTTCAACTCTATCATCGATAGAATCAAGTTTAGTGTCATATGAGATTTTTATATCTCTTTGAAGTTTTTCTACATCCATTATAAGTACCTCTCCATAAAGAACCCCAATTTTAGCGATAAGTAAATAGTTCTAGTGCTAGGCAGATTTCTGAAGGACTAGCTGGCTAATTCAAAGGAATCTAACGACGCAATAGGGCTACTTACTTATCGCCCGAAGGGAAGCTTAAAAAGAGGGCTACTACTTCGTTGAAAATCCTTGAAGCTACTAGTAGTTCCTACGAATCTTCGCCTTGCATTAGCCCTCTTTTTAAGTTTCTAAAATTGGGGTTCTTTATGGAGAGGTACTTATATCCTTAGAGTACCATTTTTATATTTTGATGAGCTTTTAGAGCTTCATAAATAAAGTTTCTTTCATCTTCATTTTGTATAACTAAATCAAGATTCATGCTTACATATTTTCCAGCTTTACTTGCATTTGAATGTGTTAAGTTATGCTCTCTTTTGAGAATAACATCATGAATGGCTTTTTGAATCGCCTCTTTTTCATAACCTATAAGTTTATAAGACCAAGAACAAGGATATTCAAGTTCAAGTTTTTTTTTGCTATCGTTTATAATCTCCATTTATTCCCCCTGATTTCTCTTCGAGTTGTATATGGCGTAAAACCATCCCTTTATCAATTGCTTTTAACATATCGTAGATTGTTAAAAGTCCTACACTAACACCAGTAAGAGCTTCCATCTCAACACCAGTTTTTCCTGTCAATTTTGTTGTAACAGTAAGTTTAAATCCAGGAACTTCAGGAAGTTCTTCTACATCACAATTTATCCCACTAAGAGTTAGTGGATGACACATAGGGATAAGAGTACTTGTTTGTTTTACTCCCATAATAGCAGCGATTACAGCAGTTTGAAGAACAGGACCTTTTTTATTACTCTGGCTTACTACATTATCGTAAGCAGCTTGCCCAACCTCTATAATTCCAGATGCCACAGCGATTCTAGTTGTTGCATTTTTATCCGATACATCCACCATTTTTGGTCTTAAGTTATCATCTAGGTGTGTTAAATTCATTCAGTTCTCTTTATGTTTTATTTTTACTATTATAGCTAATAGGTGTTAAATAAGTGTTAGTGCTTCTTGATATTCATGAGGGTGGTTAAGATTTAAAAATAGTTTTTCATCTTCAAAATTTACAAGGGTAGTATTTGAAGATTTTATTAAAAGCCCAAGTTTATGATTGTTTGTTTTTACCATATTGATAAATTTATCTTCTAATGAACGATGATAAATTCCACACATTGGTTGAATTTGAGATTCTAAATTAGCTATTGTTGTATCGGCATGTGGATTATCTGCTTGAATGATTTTGTTTATCACTTTTTCATTTATAAAAGGAGTGTCAACGCTAATTGCAAAAAAACTATCGTCTTGTAATTCTTTAAAAATAGTTACAAATCCAGCAGTTGGAGCAAAGAGTTTGTCTGTTTTTATATCTTCTATAAAGTTAGCATCAAAATCAAATT
>JAGGWE010000096.1 GCA_021157665.1 Sulfurimonas sp. | reverse complement strand
TATTAGATATGCACAGCACTTGGCGATGGTGGATGATAAATTTGGTGATAATGATGGTGGAGTAGGTTGGTTTGAAAAAAGATGGCAACTGATTTTTCAAACAACTGCTAGAACTGATAACAAACTAGCCTATACAATATACTCAGATACTGGCAGTGTGGTAGCTACTGCAAAGCCTGATAGTACAGAGATAGCAATGGATCCATTAAATAATAATAAATATTTAAGTGGAGGTACTACGACATTATACACTCTGACGGATGAAAAGGTAAATAAAAAAATGAATTTGGGTTTATCGTACGGGATAGATTCTATGTTAATGAGTGGGGGTTGTAATATTAATAATAAAAGATTATCTTTTGATCATCTTGGACGACCAATTGCTAATTCATTAGCTACATATTCTTCTGCTTATAAAGCAAGTGGAAGTGGATACCTGAGGTTATTGTCATCACCATGTATTATAACATTAACTAGTCCCAGTGAAGGGAGTATTGAAATACATATAGAACAGGAAACAGGCTATGCTCATATAGTTCATATATAAACTTTAAAAATTGTATCGTTCCCAAGTTTCACTGGGGAATGTTCTGTCTTAAATCCACATTAAATTAAATAAATTTTCAAAAATAATTTAGCTTAAATTATGAATACAAATATAACTTTCATCATAAGCCTTTTTACTTTTTAAAACACCAAAAGTTTGTCTTAATAATTTATTTGCTGCTGCTATTATAGCAATCATTTTACATTTGCCATTTTCCAACAGTCGTTGATACTGTTTTTTAATTAAAGGGTTGTATTTTGTAGCACTTAATGCACCCATATATAATATTTTTCTTGCGAAAGGGCTTCCTCTTTTAGAAATACTTCCCTTGCCTTTTACGGAAGTCCCAGACTGGTACGGACTTGGACAGATTCCTGCAAAACTACAAGCTTGTTTTGCAGTTTGAAAATCTTTAAAACCATTGAATGTTGATATAATTAAAGATGCCACTTTTACTCCAACTCCAGGTATTGATATTAAAAGTTCGTATTCATTTTTAAAGCTTCTTTTTAATAGTGCTAAAAGTTGTTTATTTAATTCTTTAATTTCATCTACGATAAACTTAATATGTCTATCATAAGAGTTTAAAATATTTTTAGAATGATGAGCTTGTTTTAATAATGCATGTCTTTGATTTTTACTCATGGTTTTTTGCTGAGATAGATCATCAATTGCCTTTATTAGGTTGTCTATATGTATAACTACATCACTTTTTGGTTTAAAATAAGTTAGCTTCTCTTTGTACTCAAAGCCATACTCTGCTATTAATTTAGCATCTGCACTATCTGTCTTAATTCTCATCATCTTCATCTGTGAATATTTTTTGATAATAAATGGATTCAAGGCAGAAACTTTATATCCATTTTCATAAAGTTGATAAGCTAGAGATGTATGATATACACCTGTTGATTCAAGTACAAATAATATACTCTCTTTATCTTTTTTAAACTTAGTTATCAACTCTCTTGTGATTGTTTTTTTATTATATAAAAATTCTTTAACAACATGAGTCTTACCGTCATAAATACTTACTGCTAATGTATCTTTTGCAACATCTATCCCTACAATGGTTTTAAAGATTTTCATTTTTAATCCTTTGTCATTTTTGTTGTGCTACAATATATCTCTTTTGAAGTTTATCATCGTACTATTCAGGTTTTATACCTAGTGTTCTTAGTCCAGCTTTGAAAGAGCAAAGGATGGAAACAGCATTCCCAACGGTTTTATAGAACCAATGCCTACACAGTTTTTTTTCATCCTTTGTATTGTGCTATTTAAAGTTTAACATAATTGAAAAAGTTTAAATAATTTCGCACTTTTGAAGTATACGATGCTTACTTCTATTTATATGTCTGAACAATTCCAAATCAAAAATTAATCTATTTTATAGTATCCTTTCACAATAAATTATCCCATATTTTTAAAGGCATTTCAAATGACAAATGTTAGTATTATAGTTTTAGATTTCGGTTCTCAATACACTCAACTTATAGCTCGTCGTCTTCGTGAAGATAAAATTTATTGTGAAATTTTACCTTATCATACTTCTGTAGAAGAAATTAAATCAAAAAATCCCAAGGGTGTAATCCTTAGTGGTGGTCCATCTTCTGTTTATAATGAAGATGCTTATCAGGTTGATCAAGGTGTTTATTCTATGGGTATCCCAGTTCTTGGAATCTGTTATGGTATGCAAAGAATTGCTGTAGATTTTGGTGGGAGTGTTATTCGTTCATCTCATCATGAGTATGGAAAAGCTGAACTTAAACTAGAAACTGCATCTCCACTTTTAGAAGATTGTGATGATAACCGTGTTGTATGGATGTCACACTCTGATAAAGTTGATGTACTTCCTGAAGGTTTTGCACCAATCGCAACTTCTGATAATTCTCCTTTTGCAGCTATTGCAAATGAAGAGAAAAAAGTTTATGCGATGCAATTTCATCCAGAAGTTCAACACACAGAAGAGGGCTATTTAATGCTTAGAAACTTCGCAAAAAATATTTGTGGAGTAACTGAGAAATGGAAAATGGAGCATTTCTTAAAGCAACAAATTGAATCAATTCGTGAAAAAGTAGGAACTGGTAAAGTTCTTTGTGGACTTAGTGGTGGGGTTGATAGCTCTGTTGTTGCTGCTATGCTTTATGAAGCGATTGGCGATCAACTTATTCCTGTTTTTGTTGATAATGGACTTTTAAGAAAAG
>JAGGWE010000241.1 GCA_021157665.1 Sulfurimonas sp. | reverse complement strand
GACTATACCTGAAATATTTATCTTACTAGATAAATTAAAATGAATATATGCTAACATACTAGAAAGTAATAATTTATAGCTTGTTTTACAGAATGAACAAGATTATAAGATAGATACTTATATTAATGAATTGTTTCAAGTTTTGTTAAATATTATAAATAATTCAAGAGATGCCTTAAAAGAGAATAAAGTTGTAAATTCAAAAATAATTCTAACAACTTATCAAGATGCAGATAATTATTATATAAAAATATGTGACAATGCTGGTGGTATTTCAGAGGACTTACTGAATAAAATAGGAACTCAATATTTTACAACTAAGGGTGATAAAGGTACTGGACTAGGTCTTTATATGTCAAAAATTATTGTTGAACAAAACCTTCATGGATCTTTAAGTTGGAAAAATATTAAAGATGGAGTTTGTTTTAGTATATCTATGCCAAAATAATATAACGAAATCTATGCTACAAACCAATATAAAATATTTATTATAAATCTAAAAAAGTAACCTGATTTCGTCCACTCTTTTTAGCTTTATATAGTGCATCAGTGGCAGCTAATAGGCAGTTGCTTTACAAGAAACCTACCTATTTTTATAATTTACATTTCCAAATAAGGCTCTAAAACTTTAGGAATAGTAATGCTTCCATCTTCATGCTGAAAGTTTTCCATAATAGCAACAAGAGTACGACCAACTGCTAAAGAAGAGCCGTTTAGTGTATGAACCATTACATTTTTCTTTCCGTCTTTGTAACGGATTTTTGCTCGTCTAGCTTGAAACTCTCTTGTGTTTGAGATAGAACTTATTTCACGGTATTGATCTTGCCCTGGTAGCCAAACTTCAATATCTGTTGTATGAGCGGCAGAGAAGCCTAAATCTCCTATACAAAGATTTACGATTTTATGTGGTAGTTCAAGTGCTGTTAAAATATCAGATGCACATGCCACCATATCATCAAATATAGCTTCACTATCTTCTGGTTTACAAAGTGCAACTAACTCAACTTTATGAAACTGGTGTTGTCTTATCATCCCTCTTGTATCTCGTCCAGCTGCCCCAGCCTCTTTTCTAAAGCATGATGTATATGCAGTCATTTTCTTAGGAAGTTCATCTGATGCTAAAATCTCATCTTGGTAGAGATTAGTTACTGGAACTTCTGCCGTTGGGATTAAAAAAAGTTCTTGTCCATCCATCTTGTATAAATCATCTTCAAATTTTGGAAGTTGACCAGTACCTTCTAAGGCTGTTCTGTTAACAAGTGAAGGAACACTAACCTCTTGGAAACCTCTTTTTGAATTAAAGTTAAGCATGAAGTTAATTAAAGCACGCTCTAATTTTGCACCCATTCCAAATGATACAGAAAATCTTGAAGTTGCAAGTTTCACACCACGCTCAAAATCTATCCAGCCATTTTGTTCTGCTAATTCCCAATGTTCTTTAGGTGTGAAATCAAATTTACGAGGAGTAAGAACCTTTTTAAGTTCTACATTATCATTTTCATCTTCACCATCAGGAACAGAATCATCTGGTATATTTGGTATTGCCATTGCAATGTTTTCTAACTCTTCTTGGCATGTGCGTTGTATATCTAATGCTTCGTTGATTACAATTTTATTTGCATCAACTCTTTGTTTTAGTTCAGATATATCTTTACCTTCTCTCTTATATATACCGAATTCTTTACTCATAGAATTTTGTAAAGCTTGAAGTGTCTCAAAACTTGCTTTTGCTTTTTTTAGTGCTTCATTTTTTGTTTTTAAATCTTGGATAAGTTCAGCACTTACACCTTTTCGCATTAGTTTAGTGCTAATACCATCAAAATCTTTTTGTAATAGTTTTAAATCAATCATAAATTTCCTAGTTGTTCGTTATAAATAAGTGCTGTGATTATAGCAAAATATTTAAGGGGTAAGAATGTTTTTATATCCATTTTCTTTAAATATTTTTTGTCCTGTTTTTGATTTTATAAAATTTAAAAATTTAGTTGCATTGTTATTTTTTAGACCATCTTTGGAGATGACATATGCTTGACGGATAGGGGTGTATAGTTTTTGATCTATCTCTATCCAATCTGTCCCCTCTTTTTTACGATCTTTTGGAATCATATAAAGAGCTGATTTAGATAAAAAACCAGCATCACCTCTCCAGATTACATTGTCTATTGCCGTTGCAACATCTACTGAATAAGTGATTTTATTTTTATTTTTTTCAAAAGATTTAGAGTTTTTTAAAACTTCAATAGATGCTAAACCATAAGGGGAAGTGAGAGTGTTTGCAATTGTAATATTTTTTATATTTTGAGAATTAAGTAATTGTATTTTTTGCTTAGATAAAAGAGAATTTGGGGGTGTAAAAAGTATTAATACACCTTGTGTATATAGTTTTGCTTTAGTGGCACTTTTTTTAGTTTTATATATATTTTTTGGATAATTTATATTTGCAGAGAAAAAAATATCATAATCTCTACCATCCATAATAGATTCAGTTAAAGAACCAGAAGCACCGTACTGTATATGTACTCTTGTATCTGGGTATTTATTATAAAAAACCTTTAATATTTGTGGAAAAACAAATTTTAAATTACCTGCTGCATAAATAATTGCCGGTTTTTTGTATGGCTTTTCTGCTGATAATAATGTTGATTGAAATAGTAAAAAAATCAATATTATAAATAAAGTATGCATTACACTTGTCCTTTAATGTAGTAAGCAAAATTGTATCATAAATATTATGATAGCATAAGTAATTATAGGATAGAATTATTGAAAATATGGAGTTATTATGAAGTATAAAGTACGATTTATAAATAAAGTTGTTTATATTATAATATTTTTGTGGAGCGTTCTGATGCTTAGTGTTGGAATGATATCTATATACAATAATTATGATTATGCGAGTTCTTTAGTCGAAAATGAGGCAGTAGTTAGTGTAAAAAAAGATTTAGCATATCGTTCTTGGGTGGCTTCTCATGGTGGTGTTTATGTACCAATAACAAAAAGAACTCCTCCAAACCCATATCTTTCTCATATAAAAAATCGTGATGTATATACGACAGTTGGGCAGCACTTAACTCTTATGAACCCTGCATATACGCTGTCTCAAATGATGAAAGATTATACAGAGTTATATGGTACTAAAGGGCATATAACTAGTAGAATTTTGATGAATCCTAAAAATAAACCAGATTCTTGGGAGGAGAAAGTTCTTGAGTATGCTGAAATTACGGGAGAGCCTTCATCAAAAAAAGAGTTTATTGATGGAGAGGAGTATTATCGTTATTTAAGACCTCTTGTTATTGAAGAATCTTGTTTAAAATGTCATGCATTTCAAGGTTATAGAGTTGGAGATATTAGAGGTGGAGTTTCTGTTTCTATCCCTATGAAAGAGTATAATGAAAAAGCATTTATAAATTCAT
>JAGGWE010000171.1 GCA_021157665.1 Sulfurimonas sp. | reverse complement strand
CTTTAAAATCTAAATCAACACCCATTTGCTTGAGATGTGGAATTTTTGATATGAAAGAAGCACTCTCTAGGTAACTTTTAGTTGGGATACATCCTACATTTAAGCATGTTCCACCAATATTTTCTTTGGCTTTATCAATAAGTAGAGTTTTAACACTAGCCTTACCTAACTCTAAAGCTGCTTGATAACCACCTGGTCCTGCTCCTATAACTACAACTTCAAAATGTTTCATTTTAATTCCTATCCTCTAAATATTCATGAGCCATATAACTGCTTCTCGTATATGGTGAACTTTTTATATATTTAAAACCCATCTCCATTCCAAGTTTTCGTAAATCTTCAAATCTCTCAGGTTTTACATACTCAATAACTTTAGCATGATGACTTGATGGTGCTAAATACTGACCAATACTTAGATACCTACAATTTACATCAAGTAGATCATACATTAGATTTTTTATCTCTTCATCTTTCTCTCCAAATCCAAGCATAATCCCACTTTTTGTAGCAATTTTAGAATTTAAAGAGGATAATATTTTTAGCACTTTAAGTGAACGATTATACTCTGAACCTTTTCGTATATCGTAAAGACGAGGAACTGTTTCTAAGTTATGTCCTATAATCTCTGCTCCACTATTTGCAATAGATTTAAGTGCTTCAATATTTTCTTTCATGTCAGGTATAAGTAACTCTACAACAATTGAATTATCAATATTTTTAATAGCTTTTACAGTTTTACAAAAATGTTTAGCTCCACCATCATCTAAATCATCACGAGTAGAACTTGTGATTACCACATGCCGAAGTCCAAGTTGTTTTACGCTTTGAGCTACATGTTGTGGTTCATTTTCATCTAAGGATTTTGGATTACCTCTACTAACTCCACAAAAACTACAAGCACGAGTACAAATAGTGCCAAGAATCATAAAAGTTGCTTGTTTTTTGGAAAAACATTCACTAATATTTGGACACATCGCTTCTTGGCAAACTGTATTGATATTTATATCTCTAAACATAGATTCAAGTTCTTTCATAAGGCTAGGTGTAATTTTTTTGCGTAACCACTTTGGTTTAGGTTTTATTTTATTTGGCATTTATATTCCATTCTTTGGTGTTATATTTACAAATTAAAAGTTTATCTACATTTTGCAGTTCTATTTTGTTAAGTGTATCATTAACAAGTTTAATATTAAAACTTTGAGCAAATGATTCAACTAGTATATTAGAAAGTTCTTTATATGTTATATTTTTACCAATTTTATTTAAAGTAGTTAAGTTTTTTAAATCTATATCTTCTAAAAAAATATTTTTAAAAAGTTTTGTA
This sequence comes from Sulfurimonas sp., assembly GCA_021157665.1. Lineage (GTDB taxonomy): Bacteria > Campylobacterota > Campylobacteria > Campylobacterales > Sulfurimonadaceae > Sulfurimonas. Next base: position 45,751 of record JAGGWE010000171.1, on the reverse strand, counting down.
TCTAGGTTAATAGGGATACTACCATGTTGAAACAGTGTTTCTTTAGTATATCGTTGAGCATTACCACCAATTTTTTTAGAGTTTATAATGATGTCATAAGGCTCATTAGCTTTCATGCAAATATTTGATTTTGATATATGAAGTTCTAAATCATTGGCAAATTTAGCATGGAGATTTAACTTTTTGTAAAGATGTATAAGAAACTCACATAGATAACGATAACTTTTTTTTACTCCTATCCCTTTTAAACTATTTTTGGGTAATACAATAGAGTAAGATAAATCTCCACCATGAATTAAAATACCACCACCAGTCATACGACGAACAAAAGGGATGTTTTGTTTTTCAAGAGTATTTAAATCAAGAGTATCATAGAGATTTGAAAATCGTCCAAGACTAAGTGAGGGTTCCCATCTGTAAAGTCGAAGTATAGGCAAGTCTTTATCTTTAAAATTACTTAAAAGTGCTTCATCAACTGCCATATTATACTCAGCAGTTCCAAGATTAGTATCAATTAGTCTCCATGTTTTAGGAATGATGAGTGACTCCTTTTATTTTAGAAATAATTATAACATCTAAAAATAAAAAATAGAACTAAACTCACGGCTGATTCATACAAATAATTAGCTTAAGGCATATAGGAACCGATGGCTTGCCTTCGGCAGAGATATACAGAATAAAAGCACAAGGCGAAAGCAAGCCATCGCATCCATATTCTGTATGAATCAGTGGTGAAACTAATCTTAACTTATTATATTATATGTTATTATGCTTGAAAGCTTAAAAACTGTAACGGACTTTTAAAAGGGTGTGAGATGAATGAGAAGTGGATAGAAAAAAATGTAGATGATTTTATTGTTGAGCCAAACTTAATAGATTATGATAAAGAATATCAGAGGTTTAGTTGGGATGATATGGCATGTGGACTTGATGGGTTGCCGTCGGGTGGTTTGAATATTGCTCATGAAGCTATTGACCGTCATGCGAATAGCAAGTTAGCAGATAAAACTGCCTTGTTGTGGTTAGGTCAAAATGGTGAACGAAAAACTTATACATTTGCTAAAATGAAAAAAGAAACAGCAAAGTTTGCCAATGTTTTAAAAAAATTAGGTATTTCAAAAGGTGAGAGAGTTTTTACTCTCTCACCCCGTTTGCCAGAACTTTACATCTCTGTTATAGGGATATTAAAAAATCAAAATGTTGTTTGTCCTCTTTTTTCTCAGTTTGGTCCTGAACCTATATTACAGCGTATGCAAAGGGGTGATGCGAAAGTTCTGCTCACTACAAAAAGACTATATAAAAAGAAAATTATTCCCATACTAGATAAACTTCCAGAACTTCGTTTTATATTACTTCTTGACTCTGATGAACATGAGAATGAAAAAGTGCTCTCATTTTCTTCTTTGATGGATGAGGCTTCAGATATATTTGAAATTCTACATACAGAAGCTGAAGATATGTCTATATTACATTTTACAAGTGGTACAACTGGAATGCCAAAAGGTGTTGTTCATGTACATAAAGCGGTATATACTCACTATATGACAGGTAAATATGTCTTAGACTTACATCCAGATGATATTTACTGGTGTACAGCAGATCCTGGATGGGTTACTGGAACTTCATATGGAATCATTACCCCGTGGATTCATGGAGTTACGAACATTGTAGATGAGGGTGAATTTGATGCAGTTCGTTGGTATAAAATACTTCAAGGTGAAAAGGTAAGTGTTTGGTACACAGCACCTACAGCAATTCGTCGTCTTATGAGGATAGATAGTGAGCCTACAAAAGAGTATGACCTCTCTTCTCTTCGTCTTATTCAAAGTGTTGGTGAACCGTTAAATCCTGAAGCTGTTATTTGGGGAGAGAAAAAACTAAAATTACCTATCCATGATAACTGGTGGCAAACTGAAACAGGTGGGATTATGATATCAAATCTTATCTCTCAAACTATTCGTCCCGGTTCTATGGGTAGACCACTTCCTGGCATTGAGACTGGAATTATTCGTCAAAATGAAGATGGAACTGTTACAGAAATCACGGAGCCAAATAAAGAGGGAGACTTAGCTATAAAAGTTGGATTTCCATCTTTGTTTCGAGCTTATCTTCATGCACAAGAAAAATATGATAAATGTTTTGTGGGAGATTGGTACATCTCTGGTGATTTGGCGTACAAAGATGAAGATGGATATTTTTGGTTTGTTGGACGAGCTGACGATATTATCAAAACATCTGGACATATGGTTGGTCCTTTTGAGGTTGAAAGCACTCTTATGGAGCATCCAGCAGTTGCAGAAGCTGGAGTAATAGGTAAACCTGATGAGATGATAGGTCAGTTGGTAAAAGCTTTTATATCATTAAAAGCTGGATATGAGCCTAGTGATGAGTTAAAGCGAGAACTTATCGGTTTTGGGCGTAAAAAACTAGGTGTTGCCGTAGCACCAAAAGAGATAGAATTTCAAGATAATTTACCAAAAACAAGAAGTGGAAAAATTATGCGTCGTTTATTAAAAGCAAGAGAGATGGGGTTGCCTGAGGGTGATACTTCAACACTCGAAGATTAGAGGAGTTTTTTATGGAACTTAATTTAACTAAAGCTAAAGAGTTTTACTATCAGATGCTTTTGATTAGGCGATTTGAAGAGAAGTGTATTGAACTTTATTCTAAACAAAAGATTGGTGGTTTTTTACATCTTTATATAGGAGAAGAGGCTATAGCTGTTGGAGTTATGAATGCACTAAGTGAAGATGATGCAGTTTTGGCTACTTATCGTGAACATGGTCAAGCACTTGCTCGTGGAATAAGTGCAAAAAGTATTATGGCAGAGTTATTTGGCAAGATGGAAGGGTGTTCAAGAGGACGAGGTGGTTCTATGCACCTTTTTGATGCTAAGACACGCTTTTATGGTGGTAGTGCCATAGTTGCTGGTGCTTTACCTTTAGCAGTTGGAATGGCACTTGCAGATAAGATGCAAAATAAAAATCGTGTAACTGTTTGTATCTTTGGTGATGGTGCTGTGGCTGAGGGTGAATTTCATGAGTCTTTGAACTTGGCTGCTTTGTGGAAACTTCCTATTCTTTTTGTTTGTGAAAATAATCGTTATGCTATGGGAACAGCTTTAAAGCTAACCGAATCTGAAACTGAGATATATAAAAAAGCAGCTTCATATAAGATTCACTCAAAACAGGTAGATGGGATGAGCGTTATAGATGTAGCAAAAGCCTCTAAAAGAGCTGTTGAGGATATTCGTGAAAATGGTGAACCTATATTTTTAGAGTGTCTTACTTACCGTTTTCGTGCTCACTCTATGTTTGATGCTGAACTTTACCGTGAAAAGGCAGAGGTTAAAGAGTGGAAAGAAAAAGGTCCTTTAGTTGTGTTTGAAGAAAAACTCAAAGAGATGGGACTTTGGTCAGAGATAGATGTACAAGAGATTGAGAATGAGATAGCTAGTGTTATTGATGAGGCAGTAGAGTTTGCTGAGAATGGTACACTTGAACCTATAAAAGATTTAGAAAAATTTGTTTACTCGGAGGTGAATCATGGATAATATTATTACATATCGTGAAGCTGTACGAGAATCTATCCGTAAAGCTATGCAAGAAGATGAACGAGTATTTTTAATGGGTGAAGATGTTGGACATTATGGTGGTTGTTTTGCTGTAAGTAAAGGACTTTTAGATGAATTTACAGATAAACGGATAATCGATACACCACTTAGTGAATCAGCTTTTACAGGTGCAGGAATTGGTGCGGCTATGAATGGTATGCGACCTATTGTGGAGATTATGACTGTAAATTTTAGTCTTTTAGCACTAGATCAAATTATGAATAATGCCGCAACCTTGCTTTATATGTCTGGTGGACAGTTTAATGTACCCTTAGTTATTCGTATGGCAACTGGTGGTGGTAAACAGTTAGGGGCTCAACATTCCCACTCCTTAGAGGGATGGTTTGCTCATATCCCAGGACTAAAGGTTTTAACTCCTGCTACTGTTCAAGATGCTTATGATATGCTTACTCTTGCATTGGCTGATCCAGATCCCGTACTTATTTTTGAAAACTCACTTTTGTATAACTCTAAAGGTTCTCTTGATACTAAAGTTACACCTTTGGCTATTGGAAAAGCACAAGTATATAAAGAGGGTAAAGATATAACTATTTTAACATATGGAATAAATCTTTTTAAGGTACTGGAAGCCGTTGAGAGTTTGGAAAAAGAGGGGATAGCAGTTGAGGTTATTGACCTTCGTTCTCTTCGTCCTTTAGATGATGAAACTATTATGAAATCTATTAAAAAAACGCATAAAGTTATTATAGTTGATGAGGGTTGGAAGTCTGGAAGTATTTCTGCTGAAATAATGGCTCGTATAAATGAACAGGCTTTTTATGAGTTAGATACTCCTATGGCTAGAGTATGCACCGTGGAAGTGCCTCTTCCCTTTGCTAAACATCTTGAAGATGAGGCACTGCCACATGCCAAGAAGATTGTAGATGTGGTAAAAAAAGTGATGGGTGTATCATGAGTCAGTTTTTAATGCCTAGTTTAGGTGCAGATATGGAATCAGCTATTTTAATGGAGTGGCTGGTTAAAGAGGGTGATAGAGTTACTAAAGGTCAGGTTATAGCTGAGGTTGAAACTAGTAAGGGTGTTATAGAGATAGAAGTTTTTGAAGATGGTGTAATTGAAAAGCTTTTGGTAGAAGAGGAAACTGAATGTAAAGTGGGTGTGGTTCTTGCAATTATTAATTCTGATAGTGAAGAGGTTTCTCAAGTGAAAGTGGAGAGTGAAGAAAAAATTGTGGAGTCTCAAAAAGAGTTAGTTGTAGAGACTGAAAATGAGCGTCTAAAAATATCTCCTATTGCTCGTAAAAAGGCAGATGAGTTAGGTGTAGATTTAACTAAAATTGAACCTATAAATGGTGTTATACATCTTAGCCAAGTTGAAGCTATGTCTAAAACAATAAGTAAAATACCTGAAAAAAAAGAAAAAGTAAAAAAAGAAAAAAATGGTATGCGTCAAGCTATTGCAGCGGCAATGAGTAAGTCTAATTCTGAAATACCACACTATTATTTATCTACTTCAATCAACATGACACCAGCATTAAACTACTTAGCAGAGTTAAATAAAGAGCGTAGTATAAAAGAGAGAATTTTACCTGTTGCAATTTTAATTCGTGGAGTTGTACTCTCTCTTAAAGAGACTCCTCAGTTAAATGGTTTTTGGTTAGATGATGAACATCAGATAAGTCAAGAGATTCATCCTGGTATCGCCATAGCACTGAGGAAAGGTGGTTTAATGACTCCTGCTCTTTTAGATGCACAAAACTTAGGTTTAAATGATACAATGAACTCTTTAAGTGATTTAATATCAAGAACACGAACAGGTAAGCTTCGTGCTAGTGAGATGACTAAGCAGACTATTACTATTACAAATTTAGGTGATTTAGGAGTAGAATCTGTTTATGGAGTTATTTATCCTCCTCAACTGGCTGTTGTTGGGCTTGGGGCTATTGTTGATTCTCCTTGGGCTGAGGGTGATACTTTATGTGTGAGAAAAGTTATGCAGGCTACAATAGCTGGAGATCACCGTGCAACTGATGGGCGAATAGGGGCACAGTTTTTAGATAAACTAAATCAATTTTTACAAAAACCAGAGGAGTTAGTATGACAAAAGATGAAATTAAAAATATAATAATTAAAACTATTTTAGAGATTGCACCAGATATTGAAGAGGATGAGATTGAAGAGAATGAAAATATACAGCGTTCTTTAGAGATTGATTCATTTGATTTTTTAAAAATACTTACAGCAATGAATGAGGAACTTGGCGTTGAAGTGCCAGAAGCAGACTACTCAAAAGTAGATACTCTTGAAAATATGGCAGATTATTTTATACAAGGCTTATAAATTAAATATTATTAAAAAATTAATGGAACAAAAGTAAAACCATAATGCTCTATTCCTTTAATCTTTCCATCTTCCTGCTTTGTAATCTCAAGAATTGAATTTTTTACAGGAATAACAAGTTTCCCACCAACTTTTAACTGATTAGATAAATCTGATGGAAACTCATCAGCTGCCGCTGAGACTAAAATACGGTCAAACTTTTCACCAACTACTCCAAGTTTATCTCCTGCCTTAATAATTTTAGCATTTTTAAATTTATATTTTTCAAGGTTATCACTTCCAAATTTAACAAGAGAATCAACTCTCTCTAGCCCAAGAACTGAACCACTCTCACCGACAATAAAAGCAAGAATTGTTGTACTCCAGCCTGAACCACTCCCAATATCTAAGATTTTTTGTCCCACTTTTGGCTGAAGCATCTCCATCATCATAGCAACTGTAGTTGGTTGTGAGATAGTTTGTCTAAATCCAATTTGTAGTGGATAGTCTTCATAAATATCTGAAGCACTCGAATCTAAAACAAAATCTATTCTATCAATATTTCTAAAAGCATCTATAATATTATTTGATTTTAAAACATCTTTATTTATAAGGTAATTTACTAAATTATTGTTAGAAGTCATTGTTTACTCTCCAAAAATTATTAATTTTTATATTTTAACTAAATTATAATATAAAGGAAACTAATCTTAACTTATTGCATCATATGTTATCATACTGATAAGGTCTAAGAGTTATAAAAGATTTTTAAAGGGGATATGATGTCTAAAACAGCATGGTTAAGTAAAAAACTAGCCTCAGGTAAAGTTTTGTGTCAGGCATGTGCACAATCGTGTAAACTTGATGAGGGTGAATATGGTATTTGTGGTGTTAGAAGGGTTGAAGATGGCGAGTTAAAATTACTTGTGTATGGACTTGCAGCAGCTGTAAATGTTGATCCAGTAGAGAAAAAACCTATGTTTCATTTTTTACCAAAAAGCAGAGTTTTTTCATTTGGAACAGTTGGATGTAATTTTTCTTGTAAGTTTTGTCAAAACTACGATATATCTCAGTATCCAAAAGAGCATAATCAAGAGATTGTAGGTCGTGAACTTTCACCTGAGCGAATAGTTGAGTTAGCTATTGAAAATGATTGTGATTCAGTTGCTTATACTTATAATGAACCAATTGTATTTTTTGAATATACTTATGATACAGCAAAACTAGCACATGAAAAGGGTCTAAAAAATATCTATGTCACTAGTGGATTTGAAACAAAAAAAGCGATAGATTTACTAGAGCCATATATAGATGGGATGAATATAGATATTAAAAGTTTCAGTGATGAGTTTTATAAAGAGATATGTGGTGCTAGACTTAAGCCAGTTTTAGAGGCAGTTAAATATGCACATGCCAAAGGGATTTGGATAGAGATAACAACTCTACTGATTCCTGGTAAAAATGATTCAGATGAAGAGATTCGTTCTATTGCAAAATTTATAGCAGGGCTTGATATTTCAATACCTTGGCATCTTTCAGCTTTTCATCCAACATATAAGATGCTAGATGTTCCTCGTACACCAGAATCTACACTTCTTCGGGCTTATAAAATAGGACAGGAAGAGGGTTTAAAATATCTTTATGTTGGAAATGTAGATAACGAAGACCATGAATCTACATATTGTCCAAGTTGTAAAAAAAGAGTAATAGATAGAAGTGGAAATATTGGGCAATTTGTTATTAATGAACTTGACGAAAATGGTGTTTGTCCATATTGTAATTATTCTCTTGAGGGAATATGGCATTAAAATTTAGATAATAAATAGTATAATTTATGATATAAAACTAAAGAGGAAATGATGGACTATGAGTGTTGATATTAGTAATATTGCCCAAGAAAATTATCAATATGCTATCCATTTAGCTACATTTCAAAATGTTATTAGCTATGAAAATGGTATTTATGAAATTGCAGATATCTCTTTTGAGATAAATCATTTTGAAGTTGTTGATTTCTGGCGTAATATCTCACTTTGTGCAGAGGTTTTATTTAAGGCGTGTCTTTTAAAACATCATATCCCTTTTTTTAAAAAAAGAGCCAATTATGAGTATGGTGAAAAAGTTATTGCTCTAAATAATGAATGGCTAAATGAAACACTAACTAGATTAGAGATTCATTATGTGGCAGAAATTAATACAGGTACAGTTACTACTGCTCTTAAATGTGCACAAAGAGAACTCTTTGATAAGATAGCATTTGATACTCAAAAAGCAAAATTGATAACAGAGATGTTTTACATCATCATTCGAACACGCCGAAACCGTAACAGCCATTTTTTCTTTCCTAATCAGAGTTATATAAATATTAGAGAACTAGAGGTTTTATTTTTACCATTATTAAATTTGCTTGAAGAACTGTATGAATTTAAAGATTAGTAATAAATGAAAATAAATTGTCCTCTATGTTCGACATTAAGTGAAGAGTTTTTTAGAAATACTAAGGTTTACTATAGATGTGAAAAGTGTTTTGGAATCTTTATGGGTAGAGATGATAAAATCGATAAAGAGTCTGAAAAGTTAGTATATCAACAACATGAAAATGATGTTAATGACAAAGGTTATCAAAAGTTTATCTCCCCAATTAGTGATGCAATTTTAAAAGATTTTACACCGTATTCAAGAGGTTTAGATTTTGGTGCTGGAACGGGACCTGTTTTATCTAAAGTTTTACAAGATAATAATTACATAGTAAAACAATATGATCCATATTTTCATAATTATCCAGAGTTGCTAGAACAAAGTTATGATTATATTGGTAGTTGTGAGGTTATAGAACATTTTTACAATCCATATAAAGAGTTTAAACTTTTAAAAAATTTATTAAACCCACATGCCAAAATATATCTGATGACAGAGGTTTATAATAAAAATATTGATTTTGAATCTTGGTATTATAAAAATGACCCAACTCATGTTTTTTTCTATTCTAAAGAAACTTTCGAATGGATAAAAAATGAATTTAATTTTAAAAATGTAAGTGTTAATAAAAGACTGATAATTTTTGAAAATTAAAAGAAAATTGTTTTTCGCTCCCAAGTTCTACTTGCTAGTGTATATAACAATAAGAATAAAAAGTGAAGTATGGATTTGTATGATAAAAATACCATTCAAGAAAGCAGTATAATCATATTGTAAGATTCGGTGAGATTGATATTGGGTTATGAATTGAAGCCATTAATAAAATAATGAGCTAGAGTGGGAGTTAAAAAACTAAACCGATAACTTGAGTGGAAACAGAGTCGGAAAATACCAGACTGTATTTACAAGTAAAAGTCAGGTTTAGTGTATATCACACAGACCAAAGTCTGTGCTACCGAACTCTTCACTTAATGGAGGTTCTTATGAATGATTATATCGGAATAGATGTTGCAAAAGCAACACTTCAAATCTACATCCCTAAAAATGAATTAGATATTGAAATAGAAAATAGTTTGAGAGGCCTAAAAAAGTTCTATAATAAACTAAAGAAGCTGTATAAAAAAGAGATAGAGAAAATTGTATTTGTTTACGAATCAACAGGAAGTTATTCTACACTTTTAGAATATTTTTCACAAACAAAAGAGATACGATGTTTTAAAGTTGGTGCAGCTCAAAGTTCTTTTTTTTCAAAAAGTATTAAAAATAGAAGTAAGACAGATAAAATAGATGCTCGTATGTTATCATCTATGCATGTATTAGTTAAAGAGAATGATATAAAAGTACCTTTAAGGGATGAGAAAGCCCATCAGATACGCTCTTTCATTAAATACTATCAATCTATAGGTAAAGAAAAAATAAGATTGAGTAACTACCTTGAAGGAGCAACATATAATCTTGAAGACAGTTATATTTTAAAAGATGTTAATCAAAGAATATCTAAATTAGATAAAGAGCAAGACAAACTTATTGAAAAAATAATGCATATTATTGAGAATGATAAGTCATACTTAGATTCATATGAAAATATTATTTCAATTCCAGGTGTAGGTCAAAAAAGTGCCATTATTTTACTCTATCTTTTTCTTAGATATCCGAATGCATCAAGACAACATATTACAGCATTATGTGGACTAGACCCTGTACAAAGAGAATCTGGTACTTCACTACAAAAAAAAGCTAGAATATCCAAACAAGGATTATCCTTAGTTCGAGATATATTATTTATGCCTACACTTAGTGTTGTAAGATATAACATGGAAATGAAACATATGTATGATAGATTAGTCGATAGAGGTAAACCAAAACCTTTAGCTCAAATTGCTATTATGCGTAAAATAGTTTTACTTGCACATTCTCTTTATAAAAATAAACAACAATATGACCCAGATAGATATTTGAATTTTACTCAGATTAAAAAAGTAGAAAATATGAAATAAGCTACTTTTTTAAAGATTTTTAAAGGTGGAAACTCCCACGCGGAGCATTGGAACGAGGGTTAAGGTTGAAGTTTACTTTATATATTACTCTATATAAAACTTTGCGATTACAGGAAGATGATCAGAGTAACCTTTTCCTTTATGTTTTTTAACTTTACCTCTTGTTGTTTGCCATCTATAAATATTTTTCTTTTTAAATAAATAACTTTTACTAAAATTTAAAATAGAATTATTCACATAAGATATATTTTTGTTATCTAATAATGATTGAGAGATTAAAATATTATCAAGTGCTTCTTTTTTACCTCTATATATGTATGAATATCTATTCTCTTTATTTGTATCATACCACAAGTTATAAAAGTTATTTTTTATATATTTAGTTTGATTTGCTTTTGTAGTCTGTTTTAAAGTTCTTAATATATGGTTAATACCTGTTTTTCCATTAGTATCATTATGTTTTCTTTTTCTTTTAAATCTTATATATTCTTCATAGTCTGAATTAAAATCACCAAGCAATATAATATTTTTTTCATATCCAATTTTATTTATTCTTTCTTTTAGTTTTTTTGCAGATACTATTCTTATACTCTCTGGTCCAGCTTTTGATTTCCAGTGGTTAATAAATAGATATAACTCTTTTGAGTCAATTATAAACTTAGTTTCTAAAATATTTCGATATTTATAGGAGTATGTTACACTTAAATCTTTTGAATATGAAAATGGTATTTTACTGAGAATTGCTACTTTTATTGCAGTTGGTTTTTTATTGGTAATATTATAATATTGGTAGTATAAACCTTTTTGTTTTAGTGTTTGTCGTAAATCTTTGAGTGCTGATAATGAACCTATCTCTTGTAGAGCAATTATATCAGCATCAATATCTTTAATAACTTTAGATATATTATCTAATTTAATTTTATAGTTTTTTTTATTCCAAAGAGATTTTCCATTTGGTTTATACTCTTTATATCTATAATCACCCTTATTTAAATCAAAAAGGTTTTCAACATTGTAAGTTGCTATTGTCAAAGTTTTATCTCCACATGCTAAGCTTACAAATATGAATAAAAGAGTGAAAAATTTCACTAATTAATTCCATTTAATCTCAGTAAATTTGATAGATTTGGCTCTCTACCCATTAACTCTTTAAAAAGTTTACTCATACTTTTGGCTCCACCACCATTTAAAATAATTTCTAAATATTTTTTAGCAGTATTTGAGTTGAAGATACCCTCGTCAATAACACTAAAAAAAGCATCAGCACTTAGCACTTCTGCCCATTTATAACTATAATAACCAGCAGCATATCCACCTGCAAATATATGTGCAAAGCCATTTTGAAACTTGTTATAAGATGGAGTTTTTATCAAAGCAGTCTCTTTTCTAATCTCATCTAAAAGATTTTGAACTTCATCTTTGGCATGTGGCTTTGTATGTAGTTTAAAGTCAAATATTGAAAACTCTAACTGTCTTAACATCCCTGATGCTGATAAAAAGTTTTTACTCCGAACAAGTTTTTCAATCATCTCATCAGGAATTATCTCTCCAGTTTCATGATGCTTTGCGAACTGTTTTAATACCTGTGGTTCATAAGCAAAATTTTCTAAAAATTGTGATGGAAACTCTACGGCATCCCACTCAACACCATTGACTCCACTCACTTCATTTTCATTTACAGAACTTAGCATATGATGGATAGCATGTCCCATCTCATGAAAAAATGTAACTACATCATCATGTCTAAGTAGTGATGGATTTTTATCACTTGAAGCTGGAAAGTTACATACTACAAAAGCAGATGCAAGTTGTTCTTCTCCTTCCTCATCCCGACAATGAGCTTGCCAATTGTGCATCCAAGCCCCACCTCTTTTACTTTTTCTTGCTTCTAAATCAAGATAAAGTCTAGCTTTGAGTTTATCTTTTATATATAAGTTATAAGATGTGGCTTTTTTATTCCATAACTTTTCATCTAGTTTTTTAAATGTTATTCCAAAAAGTGAATTTAAAAATTTAAATGTACCATTAACAACACTTTGTTGTTCAAAATAAGGTCTATACTCTTCTTCATCAATATCATATTTTTCTTTTTTTAGTATCTCTGAGTAGTAAGCTGTATCAAAACTTTGAAGTGTTGATGGGGTAATACTTTGAAGTTCTTTTAATTCCTCTTTTGCCTGAGCTTTTGAATTTTGTACTAATTTATTTAAAAAGCCAAGTACACTTTTTTCATCTTTTGCCATTTTACTAGCAAGAGAATACTGAGCATAATTATCAAAGCCTAAAAGTTTACTCATCTCATCTTTTAAAGCTAAAAGTTCATCAATAATCTCTGCATTTTGAGGTGCTCTTGTTACATAAGCTTTGTAGAGTTTCTCACGAATCTGGGCATTCTTACCATAAGTCATATATGCGATATAAGATGGCATTTGTAGAGTGAATTTATATTTTATTACTCCATCATCATCAAATTCAGCTGTAGCTATATCACTCTGTGGCAAGCCTTCAATATCTTTTTTATCTTTTATAATATATTCATATTCATTTGTTGCATCAAGTAGATTTTGAGAAAAGTTATTTGATAGTTCACTCTTTTTGATGTTTATTTCTTGAAGTCTCTTTTTAGTTTTTTCATCTAAGTGAGCACCACTTAATTCAAAATGTTGAATATTAAGCTCTATTACTCTATTTTGTTCATAGTTTAAAAAGTCTTTTTCATTTTTATCTATCTCTTTATATACTTTGTAAATCTCAATATTTTGAGAAAGTTGTGTAGAATATTCAGTGATTATTGGCAGAGATTCACTATATACCTCTTGGGTTTTTTCTGTATTGTTTACAGAGTTTAAGTGTGATAGTGGAGTGAAAAATTGTTCTAAATATTCGTCCATCATCTGCATTGGTTTTACGAAATTTGCATAAGTTTTATGTTTTTGTGCTAAAAGTGTTTGTACCTTTTCATTATTTGTTTCTAGTCTATCTTTTAACTCTGTTATAAAAGTATCTAAATCTATTTTAAATTCTAAAAATTGTGGCATGTGGGTTTTATTCCTTTCTTTCATTAAGTAAATTTACTCTTCTCTTTTTTGTTTTACTGCATTGTATTTGTTTATGAGAATATCATCATATTTATTGGAATATTCAAATAGTCTTTGTAGTGCTATTTTACCCTCTTTTAGTGTCAATGATGAATCGATTATTAAATAAGATAAATATATACTATTTTCATTTATTGAAAACTGTAAATATGATAGTTCTGAGTTTTCTTTTAGCAGAAAATCATAAACTTTTTCTATATTTTTACTTGGAATTCCACATAGTTTTGTATCTCCTATGATTACTCCGTTTTCATAATAATTTATTTCAACTCTTGTTGAACCTTTGTCTATTTCCCATGATGCTTGACTTCTTCTTGCCAGTGTTACATCAACTTCAAGCGAAGATAAAATCTCCTCCATAAGTTTTGTAGCACCAGTTGGTTTGTAACCTTTTCTTCTAAGTTTTGCTACTTCTATTTTAACTCCACATGCCGAACAATAATCATTTTTTATATTTTTTTCTTGGATTAAATTTTTACATGAACTACATTTTATAATATTTTCTTTCCCACATGCCAAGAATTCATCTAATGCTTGTTGAACATAAAAATAAGGAAGTGAAAATCCAATATTATTTGCATTTTGGATTATAAAAGTATTTACTCCTATTACATCACCTTCAATATTTAAGAGTGGTCCACCACTATTTCCTGGATTTATTGCTGCATCTATTTGAATATATTCTAAACCATCTTGAACTCTTGAAGCACGAGAGACTATACCTTCTGTTGCTGAGTAGTTTAGCCCGTAGGGGTGTCCTACTGCTATTGTAGTATCTCCGTTTGAAACTATTTTAGTAGATAGTTTCAATCGATTTTTTGGTGTTGTTAAAGAGTCTAGTTTTATAAAAGCTAAGTCAAAATAGGGATCATCATAAACTACTTTAGCTACAACTCTTTTTATTTTTTTAGCACTTACAACAACCTCTCTTAATCCACTTACAACATGTGAGTTTGTTATAATTAAATCACCTATAATAAAACCTGTTCCAGTTCCATATGGTGTCATTATTTGTATAATATTTTCAATATATGTTTCAAGGATTATTTGAGTATTCATCTATATCTCCTCAAAATTTAAATTTTGGATTTGAAGATAAAAGCTATTAGAAAATTCATTTAAAGAACTGAAATTAAGTTCACTACTAAAAGTTTCAAGTGATTTAAAACGATCTTTATGAGAGATAATACAATCATCTATTTTTGAGATAATAACTTTTTCATTAAAAATATTTGTTTGTTCATTATAAAGTTCATCATAATCAAGTGCTTTAAAAAATTTACTGTTTTGAATCTCTACAAAAGTGTGTAGTAAATCTTTTAAAACAGGATTTAAGCCATAGTTATAAAGGACATAAAAAGCGATATATTTATAAATTGTTGGGATGATTTGATTATATCGATTATTTCTATACCATCTTATTTTAAGAAGTGATTCATTTATGAAATTATCCATATTTTCTTTTTCAGTTTTTTCAGTAGGGTTAAAAGTATATTTAGCATTATAAAAGTTTTCGCTAAATTTGTTAAAATCCATCTTACTGAGTTCATTTATATAGTCTCTTATTTCATTATTTTTAGATTCTATAGATGTAGTTTCATCATTAAAATATTCTTGAATTTTTTTACTTGATTTTTGATAGATTTCATACTTTGGAACAAGTAAATAATCTAATTTATACATAGTGTTTAGAAGAAAAAATGCTTGCATTCCAGCATTATCATTTGATGGTAGTGTTGCTATTTTTTCATTTAATTCTTTTATCCATTCTTGTAGAGAGTTATATTTTATTGTTAACTCATCTTCATCTAATTTTTGAAGATGAGAAATCTCTTCGAGTTCTACATTTTCAAATTCAGTTTTCATATATTCTTTATCAAAGTCAGCATTTAATGCGATTTCACGAAGAGGAAAAAAGATTTTTTGAGGGGTCATAGTTATGTTGTCATGGTAAAGTTTTAGTTTTATATAATTGTTATCACTAAAATAATAAGCATAAGTAAATTGATAATTTCTTTCTAAAATATATCGCTTAAGTGCTACATTAGCAGAAGATGTTTTTATCATTATAACTTCAGCATAAAGATGTTCATGTGTTATATGACCTGTAACTTTTGCACTTCCTTGAAAAATCTCAAAAAAAAGTTTTTTATCTTTTCTTTTTGTTATGATATTTTGATTAGAATTATTATTTGTAAAGTTTTGCATAGATTCAAAAAAATACTCATAAGCATCTAAAATCTTTTTATTTAAAAATGATTCTTGAGAATTGTCAAATAACTTCTCTTCATTTGGAGAGATAGTAGCATTTATTCCTCTACCAAAGGGGTGGCGAAGTTGTGTTGTTTTGTTATCGAAAAAATTAAACCAGAACATTTACTCTCTTAATTATTAGGCATTCATCCATATTAATAGGGCGAAATTTATTAGTGTCATTATAATGAAACCACCCTTATAAAAAGCCAATGGTGAACGTTCTATTAGTGAAGTATTTTTAGAAAAAAATGGTTTTCCTTTTGAGGGGCGTTTTATCTCATACATTATTTCTGAATTATGTAAAAGCTACATGCCAAGATATTTCAAATTTACACTATAATTCCATCATGAATAAAGAGATAAATCTAATAATAAAACCAGAATTTGTTGATAAATATAAAAATGGGTATCCACTTATCTCTCAAGAAGCTATTTCTGATTTTTCTAAAGTTGGTGATGAGGGTGTTATTTTAAATCTTATTAACTCTAAAAATAGCTTCATTGTAAAAGGCTATTATGGTAAGCAAAACAAAGGTTTTGGTTGGATTCTTAGCTCTTCTAAAGATGAAAAAATTGATGTTGATTTTTTCATCTCAAAAATAAAGTCTGCTCTTAAATATAGAGAAGATTTTTATGCTGATGAATCAACCACTACTTTTAGAGTTTTTAACGGTGAGGGTGATGGAATTGGTGGTTTAACTATCGATTTTTATGATGGTTATTATGTTGTTACTTGGTATAGTATCGGGATTTATGAGTTTCGAGATGATATTTTAGAGGCATTAAAACAGAGTGTTGATTACAAGGGGATTTACCAAAAAAAGAGATTTGATGCTAAGGGGATGTATCTTGATGAGGCTGATGATTTTCTTTTTGGGCAAAAAGCACCTGAACCTTTAGTTGTAAAAGAAAATGGTGTAAACTTTGCCATTTACCTTGATGATGGTGCGATGGTTGGTGTGTTTTTAGACCAAAAAGAGGTGCGAAAAACCATTCGTGATAAGTATGCAAAAGGTAAAACTGTTTTAAATACTTTCTCTTACACTGGTGCATTTTCAGTTTTTGCTGCATGTGGAGGTTCTAAAAAAACCACAAGTGTTGATTTGGCTAAAAGAAGTTTACCCAAGACAAAAGAGCAGTTTGAAGTAAATAACATAGATGCAAATTCTCAAGATATAATAGTTGAAGATGTTTTTAACTACTTCAAATATGCAGTTCGTAAAAAACTACTTTTTGATATGGTTGTTCTTGACCCACCAAGTTTTGCAAGAAGTAAAAAACATACATTTTCTGCTTCAAAAGATTATGTAAAACTTCTAAAAGAGGCTATACAAATCACAAATAATGGTGGAGTTATTGTAGCATCTACAAACTCTGCAAACTTTTCTATGATGACTTTTAGAGATTTTATTAAAAAAGCGTTTTATCAGTTAAAAGGGAAGTATAAAGTGGAGGAGAGTTTCTCTCTTCCAAAAGATTTTAGAGTAAATCCTAAGTTCAAAGAGGGCGACTACTTAAAAGTCGTGTTTATAAGAAAATTAAAATAAAAGGGAAACCCACATGCCAGAAGAAGAAAAAGAAGTAACAAAACCAAAAGAGAAAAAATACTATGACTTTATAAGTATTGCTAAAAGAACAGCGCAAAGTGTTTACTTTGTTGCACAACATGATAAAAACAGAATGCTTGAGCTTTTGATAAAAAATAGTGATGAAAAGCAGACAGTAGTTTTATGTAAAAGTAAGAAAAATGCTGATAGTTTAGCTGAGTATTTAAAAGCCAAAGAGATTAAAGCAACGGCAATTCATGGAAATCACAGAGCCGAACAAATTAATGATGCAAGATTATCTTTTAATGTAGGTGAAACAAAAGTTTTAATTACAACAGATATGATTTTAAAATCTATGGAACTTCCAAATATAGAACGAGTTATAAGTTATGATTTACCTTTAATCTCACAAGATTATTTTTCTCGTTTGAGGTTGGTTGATGAGATTGGTGAGTCTATATGTTTTGTATCTGCTGATGAAGAGATTATCTTTGAGAGTATGGAATTTTTGATGAGAACAGAGGTGAAAGAGTTAGAACTTGAAGATTTTTCTCCAACCCCAGCACCAAGAAAAGAGAAGAAAAACAAAAAGCCTAGACATGTTAAACGAAAAGTTAAAAAAGAGATAGTATAATTTTTAAATGAAATCATTATTTATAAGTTTGTTAATAATACTTTTTACCTTAGGCTGTCAGGAAACTTCCTCAAAAGATAAAATTTCTTTGATGGAAGGTTATCGTGATGGAGTTAACCCAAATTCAATCTCTTATGTATCTGCAAATAATCAAAAAAATAGAGAAAATAAAATTGAAATTTCTAAAATTAATTCAAATACAAAAATAGAGATAGCTAAGATTAAATCTAGTAATGACTTGTTGATTGCAAAAGTGAATGCTGATGCAAAAAAAGATGTTGCTAAAACAGATTCGACTACTAAAATACAAACTTCACAAATAGATGCTGTAACTAAAAAAGATGATATACAAAATACATTTTACATTACAATAGCTTTAGTAATAATACTCGTCTTTGCCATGCTTTTATTATTTTTAAATAACAAAAAAAATAGAGAATTAAAAAATAAACTTCATCAAGATCAACTTCATCATGAACAGATTTTAAAAGAGAAAGAATATAATGAAAAGCGTTTACATAAAATGCTTGATTTAGTAGAAAAAGGGAAACTTTCACAAGAGATGGAACAAGAGGTTATTCATTCTCTTACAAAACCACAAGAGAATTTGATACCCTTAAAATAGATTTTTTATATTTTAGCATCACTTGAAAACTCTTTAGCAACCCTAAATTTCTGCGATTTTTGGAGCAAATAAAAAGTCTATAACTACCCCAATATTTCTTGCTCCTGCAAAACCAAAACCAAGGGCTACTAAAAGCAAGGTATTATAAGTTATGCTATTACCCATAAAATAGGCTGTTAAAAGGGCTATAATAACTATGGTTTGTGAGATTAGAGCAGTTGTTTTTGCTCCGATTTTATCAACACCAAAGCCAAGTAAAATTCGAAGTATTGCACCTGAAAGGATAGGAAGAGAGAGTAGGGTTGCCTTTCATTAGCAGTCATAATGTGACTTGTTAATGCAAGGGCTTGCCATAAAACACCTTAGTTAAATTATAGTATTATTATAATATATTAATAGAAATACTTGATGATGAAAAAGTAATCATTAAAATTTAAAATTAATTTATTTACTAATAGTTGTAACAATTATAAAAGGTATAATTCCACAAATTTTTATATACAAGGAAAAATATGTTGAAAAAAATCGTACTTGCTTTAGTAGGGCTTTTAATAATTGGAGGTGCTACTCTTTTTATGTTAAATAGTGCAGATAACTATGATGCAACTAAATATAATGCAGAAGTTTCAAATGGTTTAAATGTAGGTTCAAAAATCTCTTTTTCTTTACCAGATCAGTTTGATGAAAAACATACATTAAAAAATGCTACAAAAACTCTTATTTTATCTTTTGCAAAAGAAACAGGTCATACTGTAAAAGAGTTCTTGTCAAAAGAATCAAAAGATTATCTTACAAGTAGAGAAGCTTATTTTGTAGCAGATGTTAGTCCAATGCCTGTTGTTATTAGAAATACATTTGCTTTACCTGATTTAAAAAAGAGTGAATTCTCTGTACTTTTAATATATGATAAAACAATTGCTGCTCAAATAAAAAATGAAGAAAAAGCAGATAAAATTGCTATTGTTACACTTGATAATAGTGTAATTACACAAGTTAAATATATACAAACAGTAGAAGAGCTAAAAACTGCGTTAAACTAAAATTTAATAAAAATAAATCTAATCCATGGGTGTCTTCTACCTGTGGAGTTGGTTGTGAACTAGAGTATAAAAATAACTCTTTAAAAGGTAAGCTTTGCTCTATATGATAGTTACAAAAATAAAAAACAGTTCTAAAGAAAAAATAGGTTTTTACCTCTCTGGTCAACTTTTAACAGAAGATTATACCAATCCCCACTAAGAATCAATATAGTCGCCCTTTGGGTTAAAAATAAGTTATTAGCTTTAACGAAGTAGATGATGACTTATTTTTAATTTGCTTTTTTGATTCTTAGTGGGGATTGGTATTACTATAGTGCAAATAAAAAAATCTAAAAAATCTGGATTAAAAGTTGTAGTTATAGACCCAAGATATACAGAGACAGCAAAAAGTGCTGATTTGTATTTGCCACTTATAGTTGGAAGTGATATTGATTTTTTTAACCTTATATCTAAAAGAATAATCAATGAAAAATTATATGATGAAAGGTTTGTTTTAGAGCATCTTAATGGATTTGAATATCTAAAAAATAGTTCTACTTCAGAGATGTTAAAAAGAACAGTTTTGTCTTTAGAGCTGTTTGAAGAGTTTTTCAAACTTTATACAGGGAGTGAAAATATCATAACTGCATGGACGATGGGACTTAACCAATCAGTTCAAGGTGTAAATAAAAATTTAGCACTTATAAATACTCATCTTTTAACAGGAAAAATATTTAAAGAGGGAAATGGACCCCTGAGTTTAACTGGGCAACCAAACGCTATGGGTGGTCGAGAAGTTGGTGGACTTTCAACGATGTTAGCAGTTCATTGAGAGGCTAATAGAAAAAATTCCATTAGTTGTTGAGATAAATGCTTATGAAAAAGAGTTTAACTACAAGCATCTAAAAGAGATATTTCAAGAGTATCAAGAGATGACAAAACTCAATGATTATATGGATATATGTGATGCCGATTATGATGAGTTGTCTTTTAAGGCTTTTGTTTGGGGTAAGAATATAAAAGAGTTTTTGACTAAAGATAAAAAAACAAATCTATTTTTTGTAGAGAATGAATTTTTAAGTGAAAAAACAAATTTAGAATACCCTTTTATACTTTTGACAGGGCGAACAAGAGATCAGTGGCACAGTGGCACAAAATCACAGCTTCCGAAAACTCTTTTAAAATTTAAAGAGCTTAATTTTGTAGAGATAAATACTCAAGATGCAGATGAATTAGGTATAAATTCAGGTGAAGAGGTTTTAGTAACATCTAGAAGAGGGGCTATAAAAAGTAAAGCTTTTATAACTGACAATATAAATAGAAAAAATATTTTTATTCCTATCTCAAATAGAGAAGTGAACTATTTGACAAATAATCTTTTAGATAAAGATTCGTTAGAACCTGATTATAACCACAGTGCAGTAAAAATTAAAAAGCTTACAAAAAAAGATATAATTATAATCAGTTAAAAAAAGGATATTTAATTATGTCAATTTCACAAATGATTTATAAGCTTATATTACCGATTTTCTTTTCATTTGTATTTATATTTTATTTTGCATCTAGTTTTATAGAAGATACTCCTAAAAAAGAGTTGACTATTGCTACTGGTTCTACTACTGGGAATTATTATAAGGCAGCCTTAAAGTATCAAAAACTTTTGGCAAAACAAAATGTAAAGTTAAATATTATAAATACTTCTGGTTCTATAGAAAATTTAGATTTGCTAAATTCTTCTAAAGCAGATATCGCCTTTGTTCAAGCGGGTATAATAGATTCTAGTGATAATCAAGATATAGAATCATTAGCAAGTATATATTATGAGCCATTATGGGTTTTTTATAAAAATAGTGGTTACACGATAGATTATATAGTTGAACTTATAAATAAAAAAGTATCTATTGGTGGAGATGGTAGTGGAACTCAGTATCTAGCAATCGGGATGCTAGTTGATAACGGTATAACAACTGATAATACTACTTTAGTGTCATTTACAGCAGAAGAATCAAAAAACAAACTTTTAAGTGGTGAAATAGATGCAATGTTTTTGGTTAGTTCACCAAACTCAGATGAAGTTGCTGAATTGCTTAGTGACCCAAGCATAGAGTTACTTAATCTAAAAAGAGTAAAAGCTTATAATCAAAAGTATAAGTTTTTATCTTCACTAACTCTTTATGAGGGAACTATAGATTTATATAAAAATTTACCATCTGAAAATAAAAATTTACTCTCAACAACTGCAAATTTAGTTTGTAATAAGGGTTTAAATGATGAACTGATTAGAATTTTTGTAAAACAAATTAAAATTGTTCACTCTAAAGAATCTATTTTTGAAGATGAGAATCAGTTTCCATCTTTGAGTAACTTAGATACATCTATAAATAAAGAAGCTAAAAACTATTTAACAAATGGAGATAGTTGGCTTGAGTCTATTTTTCCATTTTGGATTGCGTCACAGATTGATAGGTTAAAAATTTTACTAATACCCTTACTAACTTTATTATTTCCATTGTTTAAAGGTATATTACCACTTTATGCATGGAGTATTAGGTCAAAGATTTACAAATGGTATAAAAGATTAGATGTACTTGAAAAGACGAGTGAGTTAAGCAAACAAGAGTTGGAAAAAAGTGTAGCTGATTTGCTTTTACTTAAGTCTGAAGTGCAAGAGCAAACAAAAGTACCACTCTCATATAAGGGTGAGTATTATAATCTACTTTTACATATAGATTTAGTAGCAAAAGAGATAAAGTTAAAAATACAAGATATGATTGAACTTTAGCAAGTTTAAAGACACTATTGAGTATAATTCACGGATTTTATAAAAAGGTGTATCTATGACTAACAAACGAGTATTAGTTAAGTTTTCAGGTGAAGCTTTAGCAGGTGAAGCAGGTCATGGGATTGACACACAGATTTTAAAGTATATCTCTCAAGAGATAAAGTCACTTGTAAATGCTGGCATTGAAGTTGGTATCGTTATTGGTGGTGGAAATATTATTCGTGGTGTTACTGCTGCACAAGATGGGATTATAAAAAGAACATCTGGTGATTATATGGGGATGTTAGCTACTGTAATTAATGGTGTAGCTATGCAAGAGGCTTGTGAACATGCTGGACTTGAAGTTCGTATGCAAACAGC
The DNA here is from genome assembly GCA_021157665.1 of Sulfurimonas sp. GTDB lineage: Bacteria > Campylobacterota > Campylobacteria > Campylobacterales > Sulfurimonadaceae > Sulfurimonas. Next base: position 23,123 of record JAGGWE010000171.1, on the reverse strand, counting down.
TATAAAAATGGAGCAGATTGCTGAACCATATATCAATCGTAAAGCAGTTCGTCATCTTGAAAAAGGTCGTGTTGTAATTTTTGCAGCAGGAACAGGAAATCCATATTTTACAACTGATACTGCAGCAACTCTTAGAGCAGTTGAGATTGGTGCAGAAGTTATTATCAAAGCGACTAAAGTTGATGGTGTTTATGATAAAGATCCAGTAAAATTTTCTGATGCAGTAAAATTATCTGAACTTACTTATGAAGAAGCTCTTAGTGATAATATTAAAGTTATGGATGATACATCTATCGCTTTAGCAAAAGATAATAAATTACCAATTATAGTATGTGATATGTCTAAACAAGGTAATATTTTAGATATTTTAAATGGTAATATGGACAATTGTTCAATAGTAAAATAGTAAAATTAAAGGAAAATATATAAATGAAAATAGAAGAATTGACAGCAAAAATTTTAACAGAAAATCCAAATATGGATAACTATCAGCTAGCAATAGCTGTGGCAAAAAGAACTGACGAACTTTTAAATGGAAGCCCAAGTAAGTTGAATATAGATCCTAAAAGTGTTAAAGCAGCAGATTTAGCATTAATGGAATTAGCTGAAGGACTTGTAAGAGTTAAAGGCTTTGTAGATATAGAGAAAAAGTAATTTGAATCTGAGTCAATTAGATATAGAAAAGGTTAAGCATCTACATGATGTTGACTCGGCATCAGCATACCTTTTCTCCCACATGGAAGCTAGTGATTCTTTAAAAGAAGCATTAGAATACTCCAAAAAAGCTCATCAAAAGCAAGTCAGAAAAAGTGGTGAACCTTACATAATACACCCAATCTTAGTAGCAAGTATAGTTTCTTCTATAACAAATGATGAGTCTATGGCTATAGCAGCTTTACTCCATGATGTAGTTGAAGATACCGATATAACAATAAAAGAAATTTCTGATAAATTTGGGGAAGATGTTGCTCATTTAGTTGATGGCATTACCAAAATTGATACTATTAGAGATTCTGAACTTGTTCCATCAACATCAAATGAAAAATTAATAACATCAGCACTTACATTTAGAAAAATGTTACTCGCTAGTATAGAAGATGTAAGAGTTTTAGTTGTAAAACTTTGTGATAGACTTCATAATATGCTAACTCTTGATGCTTTACCTGAGCATAAGCAGATTCGTATTGCAGAAGAAACACTTGTTGTTTATGCACCTATCGCACACCGTTTAGGGATAAGTTTTTTAAAAAATATTTTAGAAGATTTAAGTTTTTCATACCTTTTTAAAGAGGAAAAACATCATATAGATAATTATCTTGATACGAATTATCACTCTATGGAGATGAAATTAAGTGAGTTTAGGGATTCTATCTCTAGCTTACTTATTAAAAATGGTTTTTGCGAGGATGATTTTGAGATAATAAGTCGTGTAAAACATCGCTATTCTATTTATTTGAAGATGCAGAGAAAAGGTGTTGGTATTGATGAGGTTCTTGATCTTTTAGCTATTAGGATTTTAACTACTGATGCAGTTAAATGTTACAATATTTTAGGTCTTATTCATCTTAATTTTCAGCCATTATCTTCAAGATTTAAAGATTATATTGCAGTTGCAAAAGATAATGGATATCAAACTATTCATACTACAGTTTTTTATAATACTGCGATTATTGAAGTTCAAATTAGAACTTATGAAATGCATCAAACTGCAGAACTTGGAGTTGCTGCTCATTGGAAATATAAAAGTGGTGGAAATAATAATATAAAACTTGATTGGTTAAATAATCTTCAATATCAAAATGAATCAGTTGAAGATTTTTATGAGTTAATTAAAAATGACCTTTATTCTGAAGATATATCTGTATTTTCTCCAAAAGGGGATGCTTTTACTCTTCCTCGTGGAGCTTTAGTGCTTGATTTTGCATATGCAGTTCATACAGAAGTTGGAAATAAAGCTGTGTCAGCTCTTTTAAATAAAACAAAATCATCACTACTTTCTGAACTTAGTAATGGTGATATAGTTAAAATAAATACAGCAGATGAAGTTAGAACAAGATGTAGTTGGATAGATGCTGTAAAAACATCTAAAGCTACAACAAATATGAGAACTAATTGTAATGCAATAATTAGAGAAATAAATGCAAAATCAAGTATTTTAATTGTTTCTACTGCAATGAACTTGAATTATGCAAGAGTAAGTGAATGGTTTGATGAAAATGGTTGTGATTCTCGTTCAAAAATACCATGTGATATTGAGCATTATAGAGGTGCTATTAGTAAATATACAACAGAAATAGCTAAAAATAATAGATTTGCAGGTTTTATCTCAAAACATAGATTTAAATTAAAATCTAAAATTATTTCAGGTTTAGAGATATTTAGTGTTTCCAATGTAAATGAAGTTGTCTTTGATTACTGTTGTCATCCAAAATCTGGTGATGAGATAATGGCATTTTTGGAAAAAGGTAAGGTGCATGTTCATCATAAAATGTGTGCAAATGCTTATAAAAAATTAGAAAATCATGAGCCTATGGTTTTTATACGATGGAATAAAGAAAATAAATATCACTATAGTTTAATCGCATCACTTCATAATGAAAAAGGGGCATTAGCAAACTTTTTAACATATCTTGTGAAATTAAATATTGATATTACATCTATAGAATTAGGTAAAGATAATGATGATTATGTCCAATATTGTGAACTTGGATTTGAATCAAAAGAAGCTGATATTAACGCACTTCGTGTTAGAATAGCTGATAAAATAAAAGTAATACAGTTAATTAGAACTGATGATGCGTATAAACAAAATTAAAATAAAAAGAAGAGAAAGATGTTAGAAGAAGCTTTAAAAGAGATACATAGAGGTAGTGCTGAAATAATTGATGATGAAAGAATAAAAAAACTTTTAAAAGCATATTTTGACGAAGGTAAAACTTATACTGTAAAAGCTGGATTTGATCCAACTGCTCCTGATTTACATCTTGGTCATACTGTATTATTGCATAAACTTGCAACTTTTCAAAAATATGGTGGAATTGTTCAATTTTTAATAGGTGATTTTACTGCAACTATTGGTGATCCAACTGGTAAAAATGTAACTAGAAAAGTTTTATCACAAGAGGATATTAAAAACAATATAGCCTCTTATACTACACAAGCTTTTAAAATTTTAGATAAAAATAAAACAGAAATAGTTTATAATAATGATTGGCTAACTCCTCTTGGTTCTATTGGTATGCTTGAATTAGCATCAAATCTTACAGTTGCAAGAATGTTAGAAAGAGATGATTTTTCTAAAAGATATGCTTCACAAACTCCAATAGCTGTAAGTGAATTTATGTATCCACTTCTTCAAGGTTTTGATAGTGTACATTTAAAAAGTGATGTTGAGATAGGTGGAACTGATCAAAAGTTTAATCTTTTAATGGGAAGACAACTTCAAAAAGCTTATGATATAAAAAAACAACAAGCTGTTTTAATGATGCCTATTTTAGAGGGTCTTGATGGTGTACAAAAGATGAGTAAATCTTTAGGAAACTATGTAGGTGTTTCAGATGAGCCAAATGATATGTTTGGAAAAATGTTAAGCATAAGTGATGACCTTATGTGGAGATATTATCTACTATTAAGTTCAAAACCTCTAGATGAGATAGCAACTATAAAAAATGGAGTTCTTGATGGCTCGCTTCACCCTAAAAAGGTTAAAGAGGGATTGGCTTTAGAGATAACTGCTAGATTTCATTCAGATGAGCTTGCTTTCGCAGCAAAAGAAGCATTTGACTCTCTTCATTCAAAAAATAAAATACCAACAGATATAGCTGAATTTTCTTGTGATGGAGAGATTTGGATAGCAAAAGCTTTGGTAGATTGTAACATTGAGCCATCAACTTCACAAGCTAGGAGAGATATTAAGCAAGGTGCTGTTAAAATAGACCAGATGAAAATATTTGATGAAAAACTTCAACTTATAAGTGGTGATTATATACTACAAGTTGGAAAAAGAAAATTTGCAAAACTAAAGGTTAATTAGATGAGTTTTAAGTCTTTTAAAATAGGTAAATATACTATTGAGAAGCCTATTGTTCAAGGTGGTATGGGTGTTGGTATTAGCTGGGATGGTCTTGCTGGAAATGTTTCCAAAGAGGGTGGTTTAGGTGTTGTTAGTACTGTTGGTACTGGATATTACCAAAATAAAGAGTTTGCAGGAAAATTAGTTTCAGGAAGACCATTAACAGAAGAAAATTTTTATTCAAGAGATGGATTAGAAGCGATTATTAAAAATGCAAGAAAAATTTCTGGAAATAAACCATTAGCAGCTAATATTCTTTATGCCATAAATGGCTATAGTGATGTTGTTAGAAATGCTTGTGAATTAGGTATAGATATAATTATAACCGGTGCTGGACTTCCAACAAATATGCCTGAGTTTACAGAAGGCTATCCAGATGTTGCACTTGTTCCTATTGTATCATCTCCAAAAGCACTTAAAATTATTTGTAAAAGATGGCAAAAAAGATATGACAGACTTCCTGATGCTGTAGTTGTGGAGGGTCCAAAAAGTGGTGGACACCAAGGTTTTACCTATGAGCAGTGTAAGTTACCTGAAAATCAGTTAGAGAATATTGTTGCTCCTGTAGTTGAAGAAGCTGCTAAGTGGGGGAATATTCCAGTAATTGCTGCTGGTGGTGTTTGGGATAAAAATGATATAGAATTGATGTTATCTCTTGGAGCATCTGCTGTTCAAATGGGTACTCGTTTTATTGGTACACATGAGTGTGATGCACATGATAATTTTAAACAAGTTCTTATTAATGCTAAAAAAGATGATATAAAATTAATGGGTTCACCAGTTGGTTATCCAGCACAAGGTGTAGTTACTAACCTTACTCATCTGGTTGAAAAAAGAGAGGGTCCAGCTATTAAATGTATCTCAAACTGTGTGTCTCCATGTAATCGTGGTGTTGAAGCAAAAGAGGTTGGTTTTTGTATAGCAGATAGACTTAGTGATGCTTATGAAGGTAATCTTGAAACAGGTTTATTTTTCTCTGGGACAAATGGATATAAATTAGATAAAATTATCTCTGTAAAAGAGTTAATGACTAAACTAATTGAAGGTGAATAGTTAGTTAATGTTTCGCCTATTTTCACTTTTTTTTATACTTGTAGTATCTATACATGCTTTAAGTGATAGTGCTATTTTAAAACGAGCTGATGGTTTTATGAAAACTAGCAACAAAAGTAATCAGTTCCGTGCATATAATGACTATAAAAATCTTTATCTTCGCTCTATTATGGCTGAAGATAATAAATTGAAAATTAGTGCATTAGAGGGTATAGTTAAAAGTGGAGATAAACTTCGTATTGATACTTATCAGTATTCAAAAGAGTTATTGGAACTAAAGCCAAAGAGTAAATTTAAAACTTCAAAAAATAAAACTTTAAAAATAAAAAATAAAAAAATAAAACTCAGATCTTCTCATAAATTAAAATCAATAAACTTTAAAGGTGATAGATTAGTTTTAAAATTTGATAAACCTTTATCAACAAAGCAAGTTAATTATTTTACACTTTATGATTCTAAAAAACAGCAGTATAGATATATTTTTGATATTCATGCTTCTATGCTTACAAAATCCAAAGCTCTTAGAAAAAAAGGTATTAAACGAATTAAATTAGCACAGTTTAAACCAAATACATTAAGACTTGTTATTGAAAATAATAAAAAGTTAAAAATAAGATTTAAAAAAGATTTAGAACAATTAAGCATAAGTATTAATGACTCAAATAAAATAATCCCACATGCCAAGAGTTTAAAAAGAGGGGTCACTCCATTTAGACTAGATAGAAATAAAGTTATAGTTATAGATGCTGGTCATGGTGGAAAAGATCCTGGTGCAGTAGGTTATCGTAGATATAGAGAAAAAATTGTTGTTATGGATATTGCTAAAGAGTTAAAATATATATTAAAATCTCGTGGATATAAGGTTTATATGACGAGAGATAGAGATAAATTTGTAAAACTTAGTAATAGAACAAAATATGCAAATAAAAAAGATGCAGATATCTTTATATCTATTCATGCGAATGCAGTTCCAAAGAAACATGCTAAAAAAGTTAATGGAATAGAGTGTTATTTTTTATCTAAGTCTCGTTCAAGTAAAGCTAAAAAAGTTGCGGCAAAAGAGAACTCAGCAGATTTAAGTGATATGAATTTTTATGGAAAACAAAGTTTTTTAAATACAGTAAATTCTCATAATATTGTAGCTTCAAATAAATTAGCAATTGATTTACAAAGAGGGATGTTAGGTTCACTTAAAAAATCTTATAAAAATATTCATGATGGTGGAGTTAGAGAAGGTCCATTTTGGGTATTAGTTGGTGCTCAAATGCCTTCTGTTTTAGTTGAAGTTGGATTTATCTCACATCCAAAAGAAGCTAAACGATTAGTTAGTTCTAAGTATCAAAAAAAATTAGCTCGTGGATTAGCAGATGGAGTAGAGAGATATTTTGCTAATTGCAAATAAATCATTCTAATCTCCACATGCCAAGTTTAGTCCTCTTTTTTATACTCTAAATCACCAGCTCTCGATTCTTTATCATTAATAATAGCTTCGATTTGTTGTTTAACCTTATCATATCTATATTGTTCTTTAAAGCCCATAATTCTACCACCAGCAGCATTTGGATGCCCACCACCATTTGCCCACTCTTTTGAGATTTTAGCAACACTTACTTTAAAATTTGCTCTTAGGCTCATTGCACCTCGATAACTTACGTCTACTATAAAGTCATACTCTGGATATGCTACTAAAAAGCCATTACCAACTATTGAAGTATTACCTACTCCATAGCTTAGATAACCACGATAGCCTTTGTAGTAAATAGTATTTGTATCTCTTTTATCTCCTAATAGTTTTACAACATAATTAGTAGATAGATTATCAAGTGTATTGTTTTTATCTATTTGAAAAAACTCTTTTTTCATAGTATGAATTTTATCATCAAGTACAATTGGTGCATCCTCTACATCTAAATATTTAGTAGCCTCTTTTAAAAGTGATAATTTATAATGGTTATCTTGAGTTGCAAACATAACACGGTTAAGCTCTCTAGTCTCATTTACAAGTCTCATACAAACTTTTCCATACTCAAAGTTTTGGACTTCATCAAGTTTCCATAAATCAACAGCATTAACAACATCTACAAATTTTTGCATCCATTTTGGTTCATCAAATTCAAAATTTTCTTTAGTATAGTCATACATAATTTTAGTTGCACATCTTGATTCATCAAGAAAATACCAATCATATTTTTTAGCACTCTCTTGTCCACTTCCATGATGATCAAGTAAAGTGATTTGTACATCCATTTTGTTGTCATTCATTTTACGAACTTCATTATTTAACCATCTTGATTCATCTGCAGTTAGATTTAAATCAGTTATTAAAATTAAAGCACTTTTTTTATTGTTTTTAATATTTTCTAGCATTAAATCTAGTTTAGACTTAACTTCTGCTCCATAATTAGCATTATAATTTGTAATCTCATATGGAGTGTATTGCATAATAAATTGACAGCTGTAGCCATCTAAATCTATGTGTGATAAGTGGTGAATTGTTTTTTTCATTTTTGTCCTTAAAATTTTATTCTATTGTTATTGAACCCATAACTTCAAATGTTGCACTTGAATCTATCTCGGCATGTGAGAGTGTTACAACATCAAGAGAAAATCTCTCAAATATCTCAGCTACACCACGACGGAGTTGAGGGTCAACGATGACAACTACTGGAGATACACCTTTTTGAAGAAGTTCAGCTGCTTTTGTACTTGTTGCTTGTATGAGTGCATTTATCTCACCTACATTTAGCATTAAGTTTCTAACTCCATCTCTCTCTTGTGATTTTTCTAACATCATTTGCTCAGAGTTTGTGTCAAATGTAAGAAGTCTTACTATTCCATCCTCACTAGCATACATTTGCGTGATGATACGAGAGAGTTTTGCTCTTACTTGTTCTGTGATAACATCCACATTTTTAGTAAACTCAGCTACATCAGCAATAGTTTCTAAGATACTCAACATATCTTTAAGAGGTATTTTTTCATGTAGTAAAGCTTTTAAAACTCTTTGTATAAGACCAATAGAAGCAACTTTTAAGACATCATCAATAATAACTGGGAAATCATTTTTAATTTTATCAATAAGAGTTTGAACCTCTTGTCTTGTAAGTAAATCTTCAGCATTTCGTTTGATTAATTCACTCATATGTGTTGATATAACGGTTGCTGGGTCAACAACTGTATATCCATTTTCTATTGCAAACTCTTTTTCATTTGCAAAAATCCACATTGCATCAAGTCCAAATGCTGGTTCTTTTGTTGTCTCACCTTTTAACTCTCCCGTTGCCATACCACTGTCCATCGCGAGAAATTTATCTGGTATAATTTCCCCTTCACCAATAGAGATACCTTTTAGTAAAATTTGATATTGTTGTGGTTGTAGGTGTAAATTATCTCTTATTCGTACCTGAGGCATTAAGAAACCAAAATCACTAGCTATTTTTCTTCTCATTGAACGGATTCTTTCTAATAAATCCCCACCTTGATTACTATCTGCTAAACGGATTAGTTGATAGCCAAGTGTTAATTCAAGCATCTCAACTTTGAGTATATCTTCTAGTGCATGTTCTTCCTCTTTTGCTATCTCTTCATTTGTTTTTTTAGGTTTTCTAGCTTCTTGTTCTTTGTTTTTAAGCTCTTGCTCTTTTTTTGTTAAAATGTTATCAACATCAAGTATAGAAAGCTCTCCTTTATCATACTTATACATTGCCCATCCAAGTGATGTAAATAAGATACCAACAAGTCCCATTGACGCAGTAGGCAAACCAGGAACCATAGCAAATAAAATCATGATTAAACCAACGATTATTAATATCTTTGCATTTCCCATCATCTGGTTAATAGTACCCTCTGCAAAGTTATCTCCATCACCAGAAGAACGAGTAATCATAATACCTGTTGCTGTAGATATTATAAGTGCAGGTATTTGACCAACAAGTCCATCCCCGATAGTTAGCAGTGTAAAAGTTGAAGCAGAATCTCCAACACTCATTTTATGTTGAAAAACACCTATAAGGAAACCACCTATAATATTTATAAGTGTAATAATAATACCAGCAACTGCATCACCTTTTACAAATTTAGATGACCCATCCATTGCTCCATAAAAGTTTGCATCTTGAAGAATTCCTGCACGACGCTCTTTAGCTTGGGCATCATCAATAAGCCCAGCATTAAGGTCAGCATCAACTGCCATCTGTTTACCTGGCATAGAATCTAGTGTAAATCTTGCTGCAACCTCTGCAACTCTCGTAGCACCTTTTGTAATAACCATAAAGTTAATTAAAACAAGAATAGAAAAAACAATGATACCAATTACAAAATTTCCACCAACAACAAAATCTCCAAAACTGGTAATAATACTACTAACATTTTCAGTACCCTCATGACCATGACTTAGAATCATTCTTGTTGTAGCAACATTTAGAGATAGTCGAAAAAGTGTAATAATTAAAATTAAAGTAGGAAATGTTGTTAAATCTGTTGGTTTTGGTACATAAAGTGATATAAGTAAAACTAAAACAGCTATTGCTATTGATATTGTTAATAATAAATCAAGTACAGTTGATGGAAGAGGAACAATAATTATAACAAGAATAGCCATTACAAAGAAAACTACACTTAAATCTTTTTGTCCTAATAAGAAATTTAGGATTGTTCCAATTTGCTGTTTAATCGTTAGTTTTTTTGCCAAGCTACTACTCTAAAATATCTTCTAAGCTTAAATCAGCTAAAAATGAATCTATTTTACCTTGAAGTTTATTTAAAAATGGCCAGATACTACAAAGTCCAGCTCTATCAGATGGACAATCATCTAGTGAAGGTGAACACTCAAAAACTGTTGGGGCTTTTCCTTCAACAGCAGACATTACATCAAGCATATTTATATCTTTAGGTTTTTTTATTAAAACAAAACCACCATTGACACCTTTAAAAGATTTTAAAATTTCTGCTCTTGCAAGAGATTGAAGTATTTTTGCTAAAAAACTTTTAGGTATTGAAAGTTCTTTAGATAGTGTTTCGCTATCCATAGGTGCAGAAGCTTCAGATAAAACAATTAGAGAAAGGATGGCGTATTCGCTAGCACGAGTTATTAACATATTTTTACTTTTTATTATAATGATTTAAATTTAAAGTATATTATAGCTAAAGAAATTTAAAATATTGTATATTAAAAGGTAATTAAAGATAAATTAGTTATAATTCGATTTCAGCTTTATGTAGAGATACATATTTGTTAGATTATTATACCACTCAGGAGGCTATTATGGCTTTAGATTCGGCTAAAAAACAAGAAATTGTTACAAAATACGGAAGAAATGAAAATGATACTGGTTCAAGTGAAGTTCAAGTTGCACTTTTAACAGAAAGAATTGCAGAACTTACAGAACACCTTAAAGTATTTAAAAAAGATCACGCTTCAAGATTAGGACTACTAAAATTAGTTGGTCAGCGTCGTCGTTTAATGAAGTATTTCAAAAGAACACAAAAAGATGCTTATATGAAATTAGTAGAAGATTTAGGAATTAGAGATAATATCTAATTTTTAACCTTTTTTTATAATACAAGCAAGTCTTAACTATTTTAAGACTTGTTCTTTTTTCAAAACAAACTACTCATTACACACCTTTATAGCAAATTCAGTTTTATATCTTTTATTCTTATTATTTTAATTTATTTTAGCTTACAAAGAGTACTCCATAAGAAGTAAAAAAAGAGGTTCAATATATGATAGAAGTTATGCGATCAACTTTTTGAAGATTTTACTATTTTTATTAAGCCTCGTTCATAAAAGCAAACTTATATATATTATTAGGTAGAATTTACCAAATTCAATATAAGAAGTTTTACTATGAAATTAAAATGCTATCCATCTAAAGAGGGTCTTTATGACCCAGAATTTGAACATGATGCTTGTGGTGTTGGTTTTGTCGCACATTTAAAAGGTGAACAATCACACAATATAGTAAGTAAAGGTCTAGAACTTTTAACTAATCTTGAACATCGTGGTGCAGTGGGGGCTGAGAAAAATTCTGGTGATGGTGCTGGAATACTTACTCAAATGCCAGATAGATTTATGCGTAGAGTGGCAAAAGAGGAGAGGATTGAATTACCTGAATTTGGTTCTTATGCTGTTGGTGTTGTATTTTTACCTCGTGATCCTAATGCTTATACTGAGTGTCAAAGCGTAGTTGAACAGTGTATTGAGGATTTAGGACAAGAGTGTTTGGGTTGGAGAAAAGTTCCAACTTCAAATGAAACTCTTGGTGAGATGGTAAAAGCAGTTGAGCCAATTGTTCAGCATGTTTTTGTTAAAAAAGCAGATAACATAGATAGTGATGCTTTTGAGAGAAAGCTTTTTGTAATCAGAAAATATGTACAGTCAGTAGTAACTGCTTCACCTACTCAGGGAACAGGTTATTTTTATATGCCATCGATGTCATATAAAACTATCTCTTATAAGGGTCAGTTAATAACTGAACAACTTCCACTTTTTTTTGCAGACTTAAGTGATGATGATTTTGAATCAGCTTTAGCTCTTGTTCATAGTAGATTCTCAACAAATACTTTCCCATCTTGGGCATTGGCTCAACCTTTTAGATATATAGCACATAATGGAGAGATAAATACTCTTCGTGGTAATATTAACTGGATGAAGGCTAGAAAATCTCTTCTTAAATCTAAACTATTTAGTGATGATGAACTTGATAAAATCTATCCATATCTTATAAATGAAGATAAAGGTAGTGATAGTTCTGTTTTAGATAATGTTATAGAACTATTAGTTTTAGCTGGTCGTCCTCTTCCACATGTTATGATGATGATGATTCCAGAAGCTTGGCGTGATGATGAGATGGATGAAGATAGAAAAGCTTTTTATGAGTACCATGCAACATTTATGGAGCCTTGGGATGGTCCGGCTTCTGTTGCTTTTACTGATGGTAAGTTTATTGGTGCAACACTAGATAGGAATGGTCTTCGCCCATCAAGATATAGTTTAACAAAAGATAATATTTTAGTAATGGCTTCAGAACAGGGTGCTTTAGAGTTTCCTAGTGAAGATATAGTTTTAAAAGGTAGATTACAACCTGGTAAAATGTTTTTAGCAGATTTAGAAAATGGAAAAATAATTTATGATACTGAGATAAAAGCTGAAATTTCAGCTGCACATCCTTATAAAAAGTGGATAGATGAACAAAAAATAGATTTAGATGAGTTACCTCTAAATCATGAAGTGAAACAACCAAATCATAAAACTATCTTACAAAGACAAAAGTGCTATGGTTATACTCAAGAGGATTTAAAAACTATTTTAATTCCTATGGTAAATAACGCTTATGAGGCTACAGGCTCTATGGGTAATGATGCTGCTCTTGCAGTTTTATCACATAAATCTATAAATCTTTATAACTATTTCCATCAACTTTTTGCTCAAGTTACAAATCCTCCTATTGACCCAATTCGTGAAGAGTCTGTTATGAGTTTAACGGCATATATTGGTTCTCAAGGAAATCTCTTTCAAGAGGTAGATGAAAAAAGAAATTTTATAAAATTATCTTCTCCAATTTTAACAAATATTCAACTTGAAAAACTAAGAGGAGTCTCTAAATTTAATTTCAAAGCTAAAACCATTAATATCTTGTTTGATACCACTAAAAGTGGTAATATGGAAATTGAATTAGAAAAAATTAAAGATGAAGCAAGTATGGCTGTAAAAGATGGCTATCAGGTTATTATTTTATCAACTCGTGGAATTTCTAAAACAAAGGCTGCAATCCCGACACTTCTTGCTACAAGTGCTGTTCATCATCATCTTATTGACGAGGGTATTAGAACAAGTTGTGGTTTAGTTGTTGAGTCTGGTGAAGCTAGAGAGATACATCATTTCGCTACACTTATTGGCTATGGAGCAAATGCTATTAATCCTTACTTAGCCTTTGAAACTATAGAAGATATGCGAAAAAGAAAGATGATAAATGAAGATATTACTCCAGAGATGGCTGAACAAAATTATATCACTGCCATTGGAAAGGGTATTTTTAAAATTATGTCAAAAATGGGAATTTCAACTATCCGTTCATATACTGGTGCTCAAATATTTGAAGCAGTTGGTTTAGGTGATGAGTTAGTTGAGAAATACTTTAAAGGTACACCATCAAGACTTGCCGGTATTGATATAGAGACTATAGAGATAGAGACTCTTTTATGTCACTCTATTGCATATCCAAAACAAATAATTGAAGCTAATGATTTAGGTGTTGGTGGACAGTATGCATATAGACAAAGAGGGGAAAATCATCTTTTTTCTCCAGAGACAATTTTTTTACTTCAACAAGCAACTAAAAAATATAGTTTTGATATTTTTAAACAATATACAAAAATTATTGATGAGCCACAAGAGGAGTTTGTTACTCTTAGAAGTTTACTTGAATTTACAAAACAAAAACCTATCTCTATTGATGAGGTTGAACCTATTGAAAATATCATGAAAAGATTTGCAACTGGTGCTATGAGTTATGGTTCTATCTCTGAAGAGGCTCATACAACTTTGGCAATTGCGATGAACTCTATTGGTGCAAAGTCAAATACTGGTGAGGGTGGTGAAAATGCTAATCGCTTTGGAACTAATAAAAATTCTAAAATCAAGCAAGTTGCTTCTGGTAGATTTGGTGTAACTGCTAATTATTTAGTAAATGCAGAGGAGTTACAAATAAAACTTGCTCAAGGTGCAAAACCTGGTGAGGGTGGACAACTTCCTGGGCATAAGGTAGATGATATAATTGGTGCAGTTCGTCATTCAACTCCCGGTGTTGGACTTATTTCACCACCTCCACATCATGATATTTACTCTATTGAAGATTTAAAACAGTTAATCCATGATTTGAAAAATTCAAACCCACATGCCAGAATAAATACTAAGCTAGTTTCTGAAGTTGGTGTTGGAACTATTGCCGCTGGTGTTGCTAAGGCTTATTCTGATGTAGTTCTTATCTCTGGTTTTGATGGTGGAACGGGAGCATCTCCTCAAACATCTATAAAACATGCTGGACTTCCTTGGGAACTTGGACTTGCTGAGACACATCAAACTTTAGTTAAAAATGGTCTTCGTGGTAGAATTGTTGTTCAAACTGATGGACAACTAAGAACTGGACGAGATATAGCCATAGCAACTCTGCTTGGTGCAGAAGAGTGGGGAATCGCTACTAGTGCTTTAGTTGTTGAGGGTTGTATAATGATGAGAAAATGTCATTTAAATACTTGTCCTGTTGGAATTGCAACTCAAGATAAAGATTTAAGAGCAAAATACAAAGGTAAAGCTGAGCATGTGGTGAATTTTGTTAAGTTTTTAGCGACAGATTTAAGAGAAATTATGGCTGAACTTGGTTTTAAAACTATTGATGAGATGGTTGGACGGGTTGATAAACTAAAAGCTAAAGATGGCGTAAAACATTATAAAGCAAAACATCTTCAGCTTGATAAACTTCTTCATAAAATGCATCTAAGAAGTGAAGATACTGCATATAAAACTATGAATCAAGATCATGGAATTGATGCTGCTTTAGATAATGAATTGATAAAATTAGCAAAAGAAGCGATTGATAATAAAACACCAATCAGGGAGAATATCAAGCTTCGAAATATTAACAGAACTGTTGGAACTATGCTCTCTTCAACTATGACTAAGAAATATGGTGAGGCTGGTTTACCTGATGATACAATCTACTTTAAAGCAGATGGAAGTTGTGGACAAAGTTTTGGTGCATTTGTAAATAGTGGTATCACTTTTGAGGTAGAAGGTGATGCAAATGATTACTTTGGTAAAGGACTTTGTGGTGCTAAACTTATTCTTTATCCTCCAAAAAATGCTACTTATGATGCAAATAGAACGACTATTTTAGGAAATGTTGCCTTTTATGGTGCTACGAGTGGAGAGTCTTATATCTATGGTCAAGCTGGTGAGAGATTTTGTGTAAGAAACAGTGGTGCAAAAGTTGTTGTTGGAAGTATTGGTGATCATGGTTGTGAGTATATGACTGGTGGACGAGTTGTAATTCTTGGCGAGATTGGTAAAAACTTTGGAGCGGGTATGAGTGGTGGTATTGCTTATATTTATGATGAAAGAGGTACTACAACTCAGAGAATCAATAAAGGTATGGTTGACTTAGATGCTATTGATACAGCCCAAGATGAGGTAGAAGTTAAGGGTATGATTGAAAACTATATCAAATATACTGATTCCAAAGAGGCTAGAGAGATTTTAGCTGATTGGGAAAATAACAAAGCTAAATTTATTAAAATTATGCCAAGAGATTATAAAAGAGTTTTAGCAGAACAAGCTGCAAAAAAAGAGGAGGTGTGAGATGGGAAAAGTAACAGGATTTAAAGATTATAATAGAAAAAACTTTACACTAGAGGTACCAGAAGATAGAATTAAGCACTATAATGAATTTACAACTCCACTTTCAAAAGAAGATATGGAGGAACAGGGTGCCAGATGTATGGAGTGTGGAGTGCCATTTTGTCACTCTAGTTTTGGTTGTCCACTAGGAAATCTTATACCTCAATTTAATGATCAAGTTTATCGTGGAAAATGGGAAAATGCTTTTAGAACTTTGATGAGTACAAATAACTTTCCAGAGTTTACTGGTCGTGTCTGTCCAGCAATTTGTGAGACGGCATGTGTACTTGGGATGAATGAAACTGCTGTTGGGATTAAAAATATAGAGTATTCTATAATAGAAAAAGCTTATAAAAAAGGTTGGATGAAACCACAAATACCAAAGAGACAGACGGGTAAAAATGTTGCTGTTGTTGGTAGTGGACCAGCAGGACTCTCAGCTGCAAATCAGTTAAATAAAGCTGGACATAATGTAACAGTATATGAAAAAGATAGTCGTATCGGTGGTCTTGTAAGATACGGAATTCCTAACTTTAAATTAGATAAAAAAGATGTTGTTCAAAGAAGAGTTGATTTGATGAGCCAAGAGGGTGTGAAGTTTATAACTGATGCAAATATTGGTGTAGATATTCCTTTAAGTGAATTACAAAACTCAAATGATGCAGTTATAATCTCAACTGGTGCTGGAAATCCTAGAGATTTACCGATAGATAATCGTGATGCAAACAATATCCATTTTGCTATGGAATTTTTATCTCAAAGCAACTCAAGAGTTGAGGGTGAGAGTTTTTCTGATGAAGAATCTATTTTGGCAACGGATAAACATGTTGTTGTAATAGGTGGTGGAGATACTGGTAGTGACTGTGTTGGAAACTCTATCCGTCAGGGAGCGAAGAGTGTAACTCAGATAGAGTTAATGCCAAAAGCTCCACTAGAGAGAACAGAGGATATGCCTTGGCCAACTTATCCAAGAGTCTTTAAGCTTTCAACTTCTCAGGCTGAGGGTTGTGAAATGGATTTCAATATACTTTCAAAATCATTTATAAAAGATGAGAATGGAAATGTTACTGGGATTAACTGTGCAAAAATTGAGTGGGAAGGTAGAGGGTTTAAAGAGATAGAGGGGAGTGAGTTTGTACTAAAAGCAGACTTAGTACTTTTAGCTATGGGATTTTTAGGACCATTACAAGATGATGTTATAAAAGAGTTGAGTCTTGATACAGATGAGAGAAGCAATATTAAAACAACAGGATTTGCAACATCAGTTGATGGAGTATTTAGTGCAGGAGATAGCCGAAGAGGACAATCTCTAGTTGTATGGGCAATTTATGAGGGTCGTGAGTGTGCGATAGAAGTAGATGAGTATCTAACTAACTCAAAAACTATGTTAAATTCAAGAGATAAATCTCTTTGTGAGATTTAATTAGTTTTTTTTATAGGTGATAGTTGGGTTAAATGCTTTTGTGCTAACATTAACAATATCGCCTATAGTTAGGTTTTTTGTTTCTTCAGCCGTAACTACTATTTCAACTAATTGTTGACCTATCGATATGATAGCGATGTAAATTACATCAACTTTTTTTATATCTAAAAGTTCTCCCTCAAAAGAGAACTTTTGTGAACCAGTTGTTCTAAGTAGTACATCTTTTGGTTTTCCATCATTTATAATTTTTCCTTGGTTTAAAACTAAAACACGATTACTAAGTCTATAAATTTCACTTGGGTCATGACTTACCATTATGGTTGTTGTTCCAAATTCTTTATGAAGTGTTAAAATTTCATTTTGTAGTTTTGTTCTCATGCTTGGATCAAGAGCAGATAATGGTTCATCCATAAGTAATAACTTAGGTTTATTCATCAAGGCTCTACATAAACTCACTCTTTGTTTTTGTCCACCACTAAGTGTATTTGGGAGTCGTTTTTTTAGTTTAGTAAGTTCTGTAATATTTAGTAGATGATTTGCCATTTTTTTATCTTTATTTACAAAAAGTAGATTTTCTTCAACACTCATATTTGGAAAAAGTGCATAATCTTGAAATACAAAACCGATTTCTCTTTTTTGAGGTGGAAGATTTATTTTATCATTAAGCCAAATTTTATCGCCTATTTTTATTGTCCCTTTTACCTCTTCAAGTCCTGCTAGAATTCTTAAAAGTGTTGTTTTCCCACTTCCACTCTCTCCAGCTAAAGCTACAAAATCATTATCTTTTATCTCAATATCTATATTTAAATCCATCTCCCCATTACTTCCATGGAGTTTTTTATTAATATTTATTTTTATCATTTTTGTAACCCACTAAATTTATTGTTTTGTTTATGATTAAAGATATATACACTAAGTAGTACTAAAAAGCTAATTATTAGCATAATGGCACTATATATATGAGCACTTGTATAATCCATAATTTCAACCATCTCATAAATAGCAACTGATGCTACTTTTGTTTCATTAGGGATACTTCCACCTACCATTAAAACAACTCCAAATTCCCCAACAGTATGAGCAAAGGTTACAATAATAGCTGTCATTAATGCCGGTTTTATATTTGGTAAAGCTACTTTAAAAATTGTTTGAAATTTACTTTTCCCTGATACATATGATGCTTCAAGCATATTTTTATTTATATTTTCAAAACCACTTTGGAGTGGTTGAATCATAAAAGGAAGTGAGTAAAAACAACTTGCTACAACAAGTCCAGGAAAATTAAATACAAGTTTTACATCAAAATATTCATCGAAGAAAATTCCAATCGGTGAATTTTGAGATAAGGCAAAAAGAATATAAAATCCTAATACTGATGGAGGTAATACAATCGGTAAAGCTGTAATAGCTTCTAAAAATGGCTTTGATTTTGATTTTGTTTGTGATAGATACCAAGCTAATGGCAGACATAAAATAAATAAAATTAAAGTAGTAATAGAAGCAAGTTTAAAAGATAGTAAAAATGGTTCAAATTCTAATGTTGAAATTATCTCAAGCATCTATAATTTCACTTATCGATAATTCACTCTCTTTTATGAAGGCTATAACTTTATCACCGACTTGTAAATTCATTTTTTGTGATGCAGTGTGAGTGATGATTGATTCCAAAGTAGTATTGAAAAAATCTAGTTTAACACTGCTTAAAAGTCTACCATTTTCTATAGATACTATCGTAGAATCTAGTTTGTTTGAATAGCTAATATCTCCAGTAAAGTTTTTTGCTATTGTTATATGCGATGGTTTTATAACCAATTTTACTTGTGTTCCTATTTTTATTTTTTTATTTAATTCTAAACTAACCATAGATAAAGATTGATTATTAAAGTTGAATTCTACTAAGTGTAAATTATCACAATTTTGAATTTTTGATACTGTTGCTATAATATTACTCATTGTAAGCCTTTAGTTAAATACCCAAAATTATCCAATATTTTTTTTGCTTTAGCACTTAATATAAAAGTATAAAATGCTTTTACTTCATCATTTTCTTTAGCATTTTTAAGTATTACGATACCTTGATTTATAGGTGTATATAATTTAGAATCTACTTCTGCCCAGTTAATACCCTCTTTGTATTTAGACATATGTGGAGAATAAAGTGAAGATTTAGCGATGAATCCTATGTCGGTAGCTGTTACGGTATAAGAGACAGTTTGGGAAATTGATTCTGCATAAACAAATTTTTTCTTTACATCACCATAAATACCACTATTTTTTATAGCTTCAATTGCTGCCTTACCATAGGGTGCTGTTTTTGGATTTGCTATTGCTATTTTATCTATGTTTGAATTTTTAATTATTATTATACCTTTTGAAAAATCTTGTTTTTTGTTGCTAAGATAAGCAAGAGTTCCTTGTGCATATACAATAGGTTTACTGATAGCGATTCCATCAGCATATAAAGCTTGAGGGTATCTCATATTTGCTGCCATAAAAAGTTGGTAGGGTGCTCCATTTTTTATTTGAGCAGTTAGTTTCCCACTACTACCAAGTGTAACTCTAACTTTTATATCAGGATGAAGTTTATTGAACTCTTTTTTTAAATCCTCTATTGCATAACTAACATTTGCAGCGACTGCTATATTTATAACTCCTGCAAATAGATAAGTATTTATGAATAAACTAATAATGATTAATTTTTTTAACATTTTAACTCCTGTATTTAAATGTTTTGGTGATTATACCAAATTTCAATAATTCTTTTTACTTTAGTGTAAAAGTTCAATTTTAGTACCCAAATTTGCCATACCACAAGAATATACGCTACTTGTAACGATAGCATCAACATTTGTTCGTGCAAATTCTTTAGCATTTGCTTTATTAATTCCACCTGCTGCTAATATTTTTATATATGGAAATTTTTGATTTTTATATTTTATTACTTTATTTAAAAGTAAAATATTAACTTTATCCATTTGTATTACATCTGCACCATTTTTCATTAACATTACAGTATCCTCAAAATCTTTTGACTCTACTACAATTTTTTTCTCTGGTGCTTTTATTTTAAATTCATTAATAGCTTTATAAAATGAATTATTATCTTTATAAATAACTCTATGATGAGGAAAAAATAAAATTGTTTCACTTAGTCCTAAACGATGGGGCATTGCACCTCCAATCATAATAGATTTAATACAAAACTTTTTAGAAAGTGGAAATGTTTTACGAGTTGTTAATAGTTCGCAATTATTGTTAGTTTTTTGAATCTCTTGTTTCATTTCATAAGTAAAAGTTGCTATTTTACAACTATATTCTAAGATTACCTGTGAAGATCTCCAAGCTTGATGAACTTTTTCATAATCTCCACTAAAAGATAAAATAATTTCACCTGTTTTTACTTTTTGTTTTGATGGGATAACAAAATCAACCTTACATCCAAGAAGTTCTACTATTCTTGAAGCTTCTTCAGAGCAAGATACTATTATATCTTCTCTCGTATATATATCTATCTTTGCTTTTTTATCACTACTATCTTGAAGATAAGTAGTTAAATCAAAATAGGCTAAATCCTCTTTTATATATTCTAACAATTCATTGTCATTTAGATTAAACATTTTTTTCCTTATTTAGTTGGAGTAATAATAGAACCAAAAGGTATAGCTATATGTATATTTTCAGATATCCCGATTCCTAATTGATTCCAATTTGTTTTTGATAGTTCTATTGTTAACTTTGTCTCTTCTGCTTCCACAACTATTTGAACTATTGATTTGTTAACAATAGTTATATCTATTAGTTTTGCTTTAAATTTATTGGGTATAACACTATCTATAGGATATTTTGACAAGCGTATTTCATGGGATAAAATAGCCACTTTATCAAATGGTTTTCCATCATTAATTACAATAAGACTAAGAGAACCACAAGTAACTTTGGCAAGTCCAAAATCAAGCTCTTTTATCTTATCACATTTTAAAATAGTCGGGGAACCTAAAAGATGATGAACTGATTGGGTTTGGGGATTGAAAAGAATATCCATAGGCTTACTTACTTGTTCTATAATCCCATTTTTTATTACTGCAACTCTATCGGCCAATTCAAATGCTTCTTTTTGATTGTGTGTAACGAAAATAGTAGTAATATTTAATTCTTTTTGCAAATTCCTCATTTCATTACGAAGAATATTTGCAGTTCTTGGATCAAGATTACTAAATGGCTCATCAAGAAGCAAAATTTTTGGATTTGTTGCTAGTGTTCTAGCAAAGGCTACTCTTTGCTTTTCTCCTCCACTAAGTCCTTTTGGATATCTATGTGTTATATGCTCAATTCCAAGTAAAGAGATTAGCTCATTTACTCTTTTATTAATTTGATTTTTGTCAAAATCCTTTACTTCTAATCCAAAAGATATATTTTCTCTAACAGTTAAATTTGGGAATAGGGCAAAGGATTGAAATAAATAGCCTACATCTCTTTTTGCAGGTGAGATATTGTCCATACAAGTTCCATTAAAATAGACAGAACCTTCGTATGGTGCTAGACCAGAGATAACATTTAATATAGTTGTTTTACCGGCTCCAGTTTGCCCAATAAGTACCATCATTTCTCCATCTTCTATGCTAAGATTGATGTTTTTGCAATTATAATTACTAATATTTTTTAATTCTATATTGACCATGTTAATTCCATTCTCCTGTCATTTTATATTCAAGATAGCTAAAAAAATTCTCAAAAATTAAACACATAACCGATAAAACGATGAGGCACACCAATATGATATCTATTCGCATTAAATTTTCAGCTCTCATCATCAAAGCTCCAATTCCTGTGGGAATAGCTATCATTTCCGCAGCTACAACTGTTCTCCAAGCTGCACCTGATTCAAGTTTTAAGCCTATAAAGATATAAGGTAATGCTTGAGGAATAACCACTTTTCTTAATATAACAAAATCACTTGCTCCGAGTAACCTTGCTGCATTAATAAACTCTGGCTTGACCTCTTTGATTCCCTTAACCGTATTGTAAACGATAGGAAAAAAAGAACAAATAAAAATAATCACGACAGGTAAAACTTCATTTATACCAATAAGCAACATTAAAAGTGGCAACCATCCTAAAGCAGGTATAGGATAGAGTATTGATATAATAGGCTTGAGCCAATCATATACTTTTTGATTCCATCCCATTAAAACGCCAAGAACTATTCCACTTGTTGAACCTAATAAAAATCCTATCATCACACGGGTTAAACTGCTTTTATAACTATCGATAAGCAAATCATCAAAAAGCATCTCCCAGATTTCAGTAAGCACTTCTGAAAAAGGTGGGAAAAAAATATTTCCAGGCATCCAGCCAAAACGAACCGAAAACTCCCAAATGGCAATAAAAAGTAAAACAGAGAAAATACTTCTTATCTTTGGGGCATAGCTGTTTTGTTCGCTATTCATTAATAAATCTCAAGTCTAAAATTTCATTCGCAGGAAATGATTTTTTAATATTCCCCCATCTAGCTAGATTGTCAATCGCTTCTTGTATCATTTTAGGGTCTATTTCATGTGTATTTACCAGCTTGTTATAAAGTGAATTTCTAATACTATTTTCTGTAGTAAGCACATCTTCTATTTTCCCTTTCTTTTTCAGATGACCTGGATAGAGTTTTTGCCCCTCTATGTTGAGATGTTTGTTGACTATAGTAACAGCTTCTTTTGGATTTGAATAAATAAATTTTATTCCTTTTTTGGTTATTTGAACCAGTTTTTTAACCGCTTCTGGATTATCATTTAACAACTTTTGAGTTACAATTAATACACTTCCTTGCATTTGTGGCCATACATCTTGTGCGTTAATTAACTCTTTAAATCCAGCCTCTTGAGCCATACTTGGATACTGCTCAGGCATCACCACCGCATCAAGTTGCCCGTTTTTAAGTGCCAGCAGAAGGTGTGCAGGAGACATTCTTTTTACCCGTTTATAAATAGAACGATCAAGATTGTATTTTTCAACCATCATATTAAACATTCCATCAGCAGCACTTCCCTCTCTAACAGCTCCAATATTAAATTTAGGATTATTTAAATCTTCTACTTTTTTAATTTTATCTGGATTTACTACAAGACTATATCCATACAAATGAAGTCCACAAACAATTTTAAGGGGTACTCTTGCATTTGCATAAGCAT
>JAGGWE010000037.1 GCA_021157665.1 Sulfurimonas sp. | reverse complement strand
GACTGCATAACTACAGTTGCCAATATCCCGACACCCACAAAGATAAGGATACCCTTAAATCCATCAACTGCAAAAGAAGCTAAATTAACACCCTCTTTAAATGCCTCAAATCCATCTTTCATATAGTGAATTCCTAAAAATAGAAATCCCAATCCTGTTAATATATAGCCAATACCCTTAAGTGCTTTAGCTTTTTGAAAGATTAGTATCACGCCAAAAATAAGCATAGGCATCGCATAAGCTGAAATCTTTACCTTTAAACCAAATCCAGCCATCAACCAAGCACCAGTTGTAGTACCAATATTTGCACCAAGAATAATACCTATACCTTGCGTAAGACCAATTAATCCTGCACCTATAAACGATATAGTTAAAACTGAAACTAAAGAACTTGATTGCATAATAGCAGTAACTACAAACCCAAAACCAATACTTTTATAAAGTTTATCTGTAGATTTTTTTAAAATCTTCTCTAAAACACCACCAGAGAAAACTTTGAAACCCTCTTCCAGAGTTACCATACCAAACAAAAAGATAGCAACACCAGCTGCTATCTCTTTAAAATCTGGACTTATCCAAAAACCGTAGGCTAAAACTATTAAAATACTAGGTAAAAATATTCTTTTTAACATTAAAGTACAATTCCCTTAATCATAAAAAATATTGCTGCTGAGAGCAAAGCTGCGGCAGGAACGGTTACAACCCATGCAGTTACAATTTTCTTAATTGTATCTCGTTTAACATATTTTACTTTTTCTACCTGTTTTATATGTTTTTTAGCATCTTTTATTTTCTTTTCTTCATCGCTAATTAATTGATACAAATTAACAATTCTCTCATAATCTTCTTTGCTTTTAGCATCTTTCTCTTCTAGTGTTTTTTTCTCACTATTGTATGCTTTTAAAACTTTTTTCTCATCTTCAATAGCTACTTCTTCTATATGTATAATCTCTTCTTGTCCTGTATTTGTAAGATACTCTCTTAAAAAACCAACACCAAAGATACCACCTATAGCGATATGAGTTGAAGATACAGGAAGACCTAACTGTGAAGCTATAATAACTGTAATAGATGCTGCCATAGCAACCGAGAATGCTCTCATCTGATCTAGTTCGGTTATCTCACCACCCACTGTCTTAATAAGCTTAGGACCATAAAGTGCCAGTCCAAGAGCGATACCCAAGGCTCCAACACCCATAACCCATATAGGAATACCTGCTTTACTCGAGATACCACCACTCATAACTGCATCATTAATAGCTGCTAATGGACCAATAGCATTTGCAACATCGTTTGCCCCATGAGCAAAACTTAAAAGTGCTGCTGCAAAGATTAGAGGTACTGTAAAGAGTTTATTGATACTATCTCTATTGTTATCAAGCTTAGCTGCGTTAAGTGCTACAGTCTTTCTAACAAGTATATAAACTGCACTCGCAACAATAAGTCCAAATATCGATGCTACCATAAATGATGGTTTATTCTCATCTGGTAAGAAAGCTAACATATCTACAATATCAGGCCAAATCTTTTTAAGACCCTTAAGAGTCAAATAGGTAACAAATGCCCAAGTCATAAAAGCGATAAAAACAGGTACCCACTTTTTGGCCGCTGTAACCTTATCCTTTTGATAGACCATTGTCTTCTTAATAGCAAACAGAAATATTGCTGCAATAATACCACCAAGAACTGGTGAAATTACCCATGAAGATGCAATCTTAGCCATTGTTCCCCACGATACTATACTAAATCCTGCTGCAGCTATACCTGCACCCATTACACCACCAACTATTGAGTGAGTAGTTGAAACTGGAGCTTTCATCATTGTTGCAAAGTTTAACCATAATGCAGCTGCTAAAAGAGCCGCCATCATAGCCCAAATAAAAGGATCAACATTACCACCAAATGCAGAGATATCAATAATCCCTTTTTTGATAGTATTAACAACATCCCCACCACCTATAAAAGCACCACCTGCTTCAAATATCGCAGCTATTATAATTGCTCCACCCATTGTAAGAGCTTTCGAACCAACTGCAGGTCCTACATTGTTTGCAACATCATTTGCTCCTATATTCATCGCCATATATGCACCAAATAACGCTGCAATGGCTAAAAACATACTATTTGGAATACCACCCGTGCTTAAAAAACTATAAGCTAAAACCGCCACCATAAAAAATAGTGCAAATCCAAGTTTAATAAAGTCTATCCCACTGCTCTTTAGAGCCTCTTTTTCCATCTTCTTAACTGTTGAAATTTCCATGTTTACCTTTTTTTGAGCATAACAAATTTTATACTTAATTTCTTGTTTTTTATTTAAGTTCTTTGTTCGCTCCTTGTAATAATTTTACTCCTACTTAACTTGATATTTTCTTCAATTTAAGCATGCTTTTATAGATTTATATAAAAAATTACAAAATTACACTTTTTAATATTGATAATTCCTATAAAATATTAAAAATAAATACTCTTAAAGAGGTGAATGGTAGATTTTAATGCCAAAAGGTATAAATAAATAAGATATTCTTTTAATGGGCTCTTTAAAAGGGTTTTATTATATGTTAGTTATAGCTAGAATAAAAAATGTAATTTAAAGTAAAATAAAGGCATCTAAAAATTGATTATAGCTAATTGCGATACAATATGGTTATGACAAACACGATATTAATTGTAGAAGATAGCGAAGATATTTTAGACCTCATGGAATACACCTTATCTAAAGAGGGTTATGATGTTATAACATGTATTGATACATCAAATGTTAGAGATATGCTTGATGAAGAGGATATATCTCTTATATTAATGGATAGAAATCTTCCTGGTGTTGAAGGTAGTAAATATATAGCTAGTTTGCGAAAAAAGGGTTATAATCAACCTGTAATTTATGTTAGTGCAAAAGATTCTTCTGATGAAATTATAGAAGGATTTGATAGTGGTGGAGATGATTACATAACAAAGCCATTTAATCTAAATGAATTAAAAGCTAGAGTTAAAGCACTTATAAAAAGAACTCAAAAAATTCAAGATGTTATAAAAGTAAAAGATATTATATACAAGGCTTCAAATAAAACTTTTAATATTGATGGTGAAGATATAAAACTAACACATTTAGAGCATAACTTACTTTTAGAATTTATTAAAAATCAAAATATACTTTTAAGCCGTGATATTTTACTCCAAAGAGTTTGGAAAGATGCAGGTTCAAAACAACTAAAAACTGTAAATGTTGCGATAAAAAGATTAAAAGAAAATATAGATCCATCTGGTGTAAAAAACTATATACAAGCAGTTCGTGGTGAAGGTTATATTTTTTGTTAAATTTTCATCAAATAATTCTTAGAAAATTTCTTTTAATATTTTTTTTATTATTACTGATTGTTGGTGGTATTGTTTACTACTGGACAAAAGATTTTTATATAGCAAACTCAAGAGATTCTTTAATGCAAAATATAGAGATAGCCTCTTTTGAATTATATAAAAATAGTGACTTAGATTCCCTTGCTCAAAAAATTAAAAATTCACTTAATCTTAGACTAACAATTATTGATGAAGATGGAAAAGTGATTGCAGAATCACATAAAGATAAAAATAAAATGGATAATCATAAATATAGATATGAGATTATGCAGGCAAATGAAGAAGATTTTGGATATAAGATTAGACACTCGGTAACTTTAGATAAAGACTTACTATATATTGCTAAGAAATATTC
>JAGGWE010000181.1 GCA_021157665.1 Sulfurimonas sp. | reverse complement strand
CTTTTTGATAATCAAGAATCTCAACTGAGAAACCTCGTCTTTCAGCCCATCTTTTATACATTCTTAAAAGCATCTCTGCCCAGTCTTGACTCTCTGTTCCTCCAGCCCCTGGATGGATGGATAAAATAGCATTATTTGAATCACTTTCGCCACTTAGTAGAACCTCTATCTCCATTGCTCTGATTTGATTTTCTAGAGTTGGTGCATCATCATACAAGCTTTGGATTGATTCTTCATCATTTTCCTCTTTTGCCATCTCATAAAGTTCAACTGCATCAGTTACAGAGTTATTTGCGAGGTTATATTTATCTAGTTTTCGCTGGATTTGAGTTTTTTCTTTTTGGATTTTTGCAGCATAAGAAGCATCGTTCCAAAACTCTTGGTCATTTTCAAGTTCTTCAATCTCTTTTAGTCTTAGCTTAATTTTATCAGGTTCAACAACACCTGTAATATTTCCAATCTTGATAGTGATGTTTTTTAAAAGTTCTGTGTATTCGTAGTTATCCATAAATAAACCTATTTGTTATATAATTGCGATTATATTAAATTAAGGCTTAAAATGAAGATTATCTCTAATCCACTAGAGTTAAAAGAGTATTTAAAAACTAACACTAAAACTCTAGGCTTTGTACCAACAATGGGTGCTTTACATGAGGGGCATATCTCTTTAATTAAACAAGCAAGGCTTGAAAATGAATTAGTTGTTGTTTCTATATTTGTTAATCCTACACAGTTTTTACAAGGTGAAGACTTAGATAAATACCCTAAAAAAGATGAAGCCGATAAGAAAATTTGTGAATTAAGTGGAGTTGATATTTTATTTTTCCCACATGCCAAGGATATTTATAGTGAGGATGAAGTAAGCCTACTCGCTCCAAAAGTCAGAGGTTTTGTTTTAGAGGGAAATAGTCGTCCAGGGCATTTTAATGGTGTTTTAACTGTTGTAATGAAACTTTTAAATATTGTTGAACCTACAAATGCTTACTTTGGTAAAAAAGATGCCCAACAGTTAAATCTAATCTCTTTGATGGTAAAACAACTTTTTATGAGTGTTAATATCGTGGCATGTGAAACCATGAGAGAGAGTGATGGTTTGGCGATGAGTAGTAGAAATGTCTATCTTAGTAAAGAGCAAAGAGTTCAAGCACTTAAAATATCTTCTTCTCTTCAAATCGCTTTTGGTATGGTTAGTCAGGGTATTGTTGATGTTTCTGAAATAGTTTTACAAATGAGAGAAAAACTAGAGCCTCTTGAAATATTTTATGTAGAGATTTTGAGTAGAGATTTTGAAGTTTTAGAAAATGTAGAGATTGGAAACAGTATCGTTTTAGTTGAGGCTAGGGTAGGTACAACAAGATTACTTGATAATATTTGGCTGTGATGGAGTTAGGTATCCATCTTCAACTAAAATATCGACAGCTTTTTTAAATACTGGAACAGAAGTTTGTGCTGCAAAGTGACTTTTTTTAGGTTGAACAACTACAACACCCATTGTTAGGTTTATATTTTCATCATTTACAAATCCCACAAAAGCAGTGTTATATTTGTTTACATATTTCCCTTTTTCAACTATATGGGCAGTTCCTGTTTTACCACCAATAATTAGCCCTTTTGTTTTAGTTTTTGTACCAGTTCCCTTATTTACTGTTTTTATGAGAATCTTTTTCATTCTTGAAGCAGTTGAACTTTTAATAACTTGAATCGCTTCCTCATTTTCTAAAATAGTTTCTTGATTGTATTCATCTATGAAACTACTTACAAGTTGGGGGTAAACTATCCGTCCATTGTTGTTAAATGCACTATATGCACGAAGTAGTTGCATTAAGTTTGCTCTCATTCCGTAACCGTAAGAACAAGTTGCCTTATATATTTCATTATTTAATCTTGTGGCATGTGGGATTGAGCCTACTTTTTCATAAATCATATCAGGAGTTGATTTTTCGCTAAAACCAAAGCTTTTAAGTCCATTATGAAACTGAACTCCTGAGAGTTTTTGGGCGAGTTGTGCTATACCAATATTTGAGGAATGAACAATCACATTTTCAGCTGATAACCAGTCAAACTTATGTTCATCAGTTATAACTTTTCTTCCGATTTTAAAACGACCATTGTGTCCATTTACTAAATCATATGGATTTACTAAGCCCTTATCAAGTAAAAGAGCAAAGGTTATAGGTTTTATAACACTTCCTGGTTCAAAACTGTACTCAATCATTCCAGCATTTAGTGATGGATAGTCACTTCTTCTTATAGATTTTGGTAGAAATCTATTTGAACTTGCTATTGCTAAAACTTTTCCTGTTTTTGAGTTCATAACAGCTAACATAATTTGTTTTGCATTTAGCTCTTCTTTCATTTTAGAACACATTTTTTCTATTTTAATTTGAAGGGAGATAGGGATAGTTAGTTTTATATCAAGACCATTAATATTTGGTTTTGTAAAACTATCTTTATTTAGGATTATATAGCTATTTACATCTCTTTTTCCACGGCTAGAGCCATCTTGTCTTGATGAGAGTTCATCATCAAAGCTTTTTTCTAAACCTTTAACCCCTTTTATTCGTGTATATCCATCATCTTCTAGTTTATGTGGATAACCTATAACGGGAGTTAAAATACTTCCATATGGATAGACTCTACTTTCACCACTAGCAAGTATATTTAAACCATGGATTGATCTTAGTCCAGTACGAGGATTTTTTAACTCCATAAATACTTTGTATTTTCTAAGTTCATAGGCCAGTTTTTTTAAGTATTGGGCTTGTTTTTCAGGTATATGATAACTTAGTACCACCACCCCTTTTCTTTTTTTTAGCTTTTTTCTTACTGTTTTTGGATCAATACCAGAGTATATACTAAAAAGTTGGATAAATAATTCTTCTTTTTGAGGGTCAATATATCTGTTGTTTACAACAGCTTTATATAGTTTTTTTGTAGTGGCTAAATGAAATCCATCAGCAGAGATTATATCTCCTCTTTGGGCTTTTGAGACATCTTTTGCATAAAGTGATGGTAAGTGACGGGGTTTTACAGTAGTAACTAACATTACACTTAAAAATATAGCAAATCCTAAAGCTATAAGGATATAAAGAAGAAGTATCTTTTTGCTTTTATTTTCTTGTGTCAGCATAGAGGATTTATAGTTGTGTTCTTCCTAACTCTTTATATGCGTTTAATGCTTTGTTTCTTATCTCTAGCATTAGTTTCATATTTATCTCTGCTTTACCAATCGCCATTGCAGCTTGGTGTAAATCTTTAACCTGTCCTGTTGCTAAATCAGCAACAGCTTTTTCGCTTCCCTCTTGAAGAGTGTTTACCTCATTGATAGCAGACTTTAGATGTTGGGCAAAACCTCCACCACTAGCACCCTCTATCTTATTTTTTTGTTTTAATAATTCGGCAGTTGATGTGCCAGATAGTCCAGTAATATTATTAATCATAACTCATCACCTCCTTTTATTGTAATAATGAAATGGCAGAATTTGCCATGTTTTTTGCAGACTCAAAAGCAGCTACATTTGCTTGATAAGAACGAGTTGCTTCTACTAAATCGGCCATTTCGATAACAGGATTAATATTTGGGTACGCAACATATCCATTTGTATCTGCATCTGGATGTGAAGGGTCAAATTTTAGTTTAGGCTCTCTGTCATCTCTTGATATTTTATCAACTATTACGCTCATTATAGCAGGATTTACAATTTTGCCCAAATCACCTTCATTTAAAGGATCTTCATATTTTGCACTGTTTGTAGATTTTCCTAGTGCTTCGTTATAGTATTTGTTAAAGTCGATAGCTTTAAATACAACCTCTTTTCTTCGGTAAGGTCCACCCTCATCAGTTCTAGTTGTTTGTGCATTGGCGATGTTGCTTGAGATAACATTTACACGAACTCTTTGTGCAGATAAACCATAACCTGAAATGTCAAAACTATTTAAAAAATTACTCATCTTAGTTTACCTTTTGTGATGCTTCTATAACACTTTTATAGATAGCAGAGCTTTTTTTGTTTGCTTGGATAAGAGCATTAAACATAATAGAGTTTTTACTCATCTCTGTTGTTTCAATATCTAAGTCAACACTATTTCCATCATTTCTAGCCATATGTCCATCTCTAAAAAATATAGTTGGTTTATGGTTTGATTTTTTATTTTGAAGTGGGATATGTGCTGAATCTGTTTGAGCCAAAGCTAAAGATGAAGAATCTTTTTTTAGTAACTCATCAGCTTTATTTGCAAGAGCCTCTTCAAATCTTATATCTCTTGGTCTATAAAAAGGGGTATCAGCATTTGCAATATTTGAAGCAATCATATCTTGACGAGCAGCACGAAAGTCAAGTGCATCTTTGATAAGATTATGTGTTCGTGATATTGAAAGTGCCATTATCTCCCCTTTTTATGTAGTTGTGTATAATAAGCAAATTTAGTTCCATAGTTGAAAATTATTTTATGATATAATTACTAAAATTACTTTTAAAGGGCATGTAATGGGTGTTTTAAAATTAGAAGACTTACCACACTACACTTACGATGATTATAAAAACTGGGAAGGTAATGACTGGGAATTAATATATGGACAAGCTTATTGTATGAGTCCTGCTCCAATGATAGAACATCAAACAATAAGTGCAAATATCGCTTGGGAATTGAAAAATATATTCAAGGATTGTAATTATTGTAAATCTTTACTTCCAGTTGATTGGAAAATAGCAGAAGATACTGTAGTTCAGCCAGATAACTCTGTGATATGCCATGAACCACAAAATGAAGCCTACATCACAAAAGCACCAAAAATTATCTTTGAAATTTTATCAAAAAGTACAGCCAAGAAAGACAAAGGACTTAAGTATAATCTTTATGAGCAAGAGGGTGTTAAGTATTATATTATAGTAGATACAAAAGAGCAGATAGCTAAGGTGTATGAACTAAAAGATGGTAGATATATAAAAGTGTGTGACGCAAGTGATGAAAAGGTTGAGTTTAAAATCAAAGAGTGTGATGAATCAATGGAGTTTGATTTTTCTAAGATTTGGTAAAATGATTATGTTATAATTATTTGTAAAAATGAAATGTAAAAAGGAAAAGTTATGATAGAAGCAACATTGGCAGATCTTAGGCAATCGGCTACATTTTTTAAAACAAATCAAGTAGTTCATATAGTAAATGGACGCAAGAAAGAAGATATTGGCTATTTTGTGCCAAATATATTGAAAAACAAATTTGAAGCTTTTTTGATAGATTTGGAAAAAGATGAAAAAAGAAAACTTTTAAAAAGAGTAGCAAGTGCTAGTGCAAAAGATGTTGTAGGGGATGGAACTGTTGATGATGGAATTAAATAAAGGAGATATTTGTCTTGTAAACTTTAATCCTGCAAAAGGTGGTGAGATTGGTAAACTGAGACCTGCTATTGTTTTAAGTGCTAAGGAAGATAATGAGATTTTAAGTACTGTTATAGTTATACCTCTTTCAACGGTAATAGAAAAGAATGCTTTGCCCTATAGGTTTTTTGTAGATGCAAGAGATAGGCTAGAAAAAGATTGTGACGCATCTATATATGAAGTTAGGGCACTTTCAAAAACAAGAGTTAAAGAGAAGCTTTCTAGTTTAAATAGTGAAGAGTTGGAAATTATAACAGAATCTCTTTGTAAAATAATAAGATAAAATAACTATTTAACTAAAATAATTATGGTTTAAGTAAAGTTTAATGAAAATAGGTTCATAATGTTTATTAAGGTTACTAGGGTAACTGAAATTTTATATTTTTAAGGAGTTCTTTATGAAAAGAGCTGGTTTTACTATGAT